>NZ_BAAABH010000003.1:0-209629 GCF_054767855.1 Clostridium sp. CTA-19
GGTCAAAAAAATCAAACAAAAATCTATAAGAGTTTCTAAATCAATTTTCAATGAATAGCTTATTTAAAATCTTTATTATTACATAATGTATTAAAAGCTTAAAAGAAAAATATTTTATTGGAATAAGGTGGCTTAGCTTTACGCACATGTTTGGAACCCTATATTAAACATAAATTAAAAACTAAATAAAATGTTATTTTACTATATTTGTAGCAAAGAAATAAATGATTATAATAGGAGATAAAATTTTATTGGTTATGAGTTATGAGGGAAGTGAGATAATGGGTAAAAATAAAAACTTTAGTATTATAATAGTTGCTATTATGGCTATCCTTGTATTTTCAGCAAGTTTATTGGTTTACGCTGATGAAAATAAATTACAAAATACTTGTAGTGAAATATCATTTCAACAAATGATGCCTTTAGAAAAGATAGAAGAAGGGGTTTATACTATAAATTCAGTAAATGAACATTTAAAAGAAGTTTTTTTATATGATGATAATAATAAAGAGGGGATTTTAAAGGCTGATAGTTATACAGATTCTAAAAATTATAGATGGATTTTAAAATATATAAAAAACACTGGACCAGAGGGAAATAATGAGTGGGATAAATATAAAACAGAGTATTTATATGAAATATATAATGAAGCAACAGGAAGAAAGTTAACAAGTGAAAATATAGGTGGAAATTTGAATTTAATTTTAAAGGAAAGTTATGAAAAAGAACATACCTTTGGATTTGGAACAGGAAAAAATCCTGAAGTAGGTATTAAAACTAAGGATGGAAATTATTATATTGTAGATGGTATGCAAAGAAACTCTGCACTAAAAATTGAAGAAAATATGGTGAAAAATTTAAAAAATATAAATTTAAACAAAATGCAGTGTCAATTTAAGTTAAATAAATTAAATGATGATATAGATGAAACAAGTTATAAATATAAAATTACTGGTAAAGTATTTGAGCTTCCAATAAAAGATAATATTATATATAGACCAGGACTTTACGACGAAAATAAATTTTTAAGTATATTTAAAAATAATAATATATCAAAAGATGAGTTTATAAGTATAAATAAAGAAAAAATTAAAACAGATTATAGCATAAAATCATTAGATAATAGGGAGTTTAAATATAAAATAGACAAAACTACAGGACAATTTCAAATGTACACCAATGAAGAAGAATTAGAGATTGAGGTAGTTTATGGTGAATTAGAATCGGTTAAAGGATATGTTATATTAGAAAAAGATGCAAAAATAAAAGATGTGTTAGTTTTTATGCAAAATAAGCTTAAGAATGAAAAATTATTAAATATAAAAGGAAATGGATGGGAGAAAAAAAAGGAAAAGACTAATGATAGTAATATACCTAAAGGGGTTTATTTTAGCAATAATTTGATAAACATGATAGATAATAAAAATATAAGTAGTATAGCATGGAAACTTAGATTAGATAAGGATGATTTAGAAGTTAGATTTAATAATATTAAAGCTACTAAATTTGAAAATGACAATATGATGTTTGGTGCAGAAAATATAAAATCAGGATTTGTAAAAGTAGAAGCAATTTATAAAAAGAACAAAATAATTGATTATATATATTTAGATAGTAATGAAAAATTAAATGAAGATATAGAGATTTTATTTGATAATATAAGAGATAATGTTGAAAGTGAAAAAAGTAATTTAAATATAGAGGTTTTTAAGTGTGATAAAAATTGCAAGGAGGGTATATTTAAAAATAAACAATCATGTAAAGAACAAATATTAGATGGGCAAATTTATTTGAGTAAAGATGGAAAAAATATTGATTTAAATTGTGATGAAAATAATTTTCACATGGAAAATTTAGATAAAGGTGAATATAAAATTATAATAAATGCTAAGGGATATAAGCAATTAGTAGGAAAAATCAATTTATTTAATAGTACAGAAAAATATTATATTTATTTAAAAGAAATAGATAAATCTTTACCTAATGCAGAAATAATTTTAAAGTATTATGGATATGGAACGGTAGATGCTATTTTAACTAATTATAATAAACCTGTATATGTTATTGGTGGAGAAGTTGTTTTTAAGGATGGAGAAATAAATAAATTTGATGTAGATTCTAAAAAAACTCATTTAGTTGATAATGATGATAAGACTGCTTGTTATAAAGGCATAAATAAGAATGGATATATACATTTTTTAATAATAGATGAGAATGATAATGAAGCATGGATAAAAAAAGAAATAATAGTTGGAACGGATTCAAATATTACTGATGGAAAACAAGATAGATAGGAAGTAAAAAGATTAGCAACAAAATGCTAATCTTTTTCTCTTTTATATAAAAACAAATAAGAAAAATGTTTACACATTATTTAGTAATATAACAAATTGTAGAAAAGTATACTTTAATTATAAGACTAAATAAAGTTTTGGTGTAAAGAGATATATTTTAAATTACATTAAAAAAAATATTATCATTAAGTAATCATAGTTTGTTTTACATTAAATATTAGATTCTATTTAAAATCTCTTTAAAATCAAAATTTATTAAAAAGGAGGAGTATCAATGAAAAAAGGCTTACCGGAAGGTGCTTATGGTCTTAAAGATGGTCAGGAAAAATATATTCCGTACATCCCAACAGACAAAGTTATGCCAGAGTTTACTGCATTATCAATAGTGATTGGTATAATACTATGCATAATATTTGGTGCAGCAAATGCTTATTTAGGGCTAAAAGTTGGTATGACAGTTTCTGCGTCAATACCAGCAGGTGTTATTTCTATGGCTATAGTTAGGGTGCTATTAAAAAGAAAATCTATATTAGAAAACAATATGGTGCAAACTATAGCATCGGCAGGAGAGTCATTAGTTGCAGGGGCTATCTTTACTATTCCAGCGTTATTTTTATGGGGGGAGGCTCCAACTGCATTAACAATGACAGTTATTACATTAGTAGGTGGAGTACTAGGTGTAGTATTCATGATTCCTATAAGAAAGTATTTAATAGTTAAAGAACATGGAGTACTTCCATATCCAGAAGGAGTTGCTTGTGCAGAAGTTTTAGTTGCAGGCGAAGAAGGTGGAAACAGTGCTAAAATGGTATTTATAGGAGGTGCCGTTGGTGCAATCTATAAATTAATAGGTGATGGGTTTAAAATGTTTCCAACAGAAATAGAAAAAACAATAGAAGGTTATTCTAATGCAACAGTAGGTATGGATACATTACCTGCACTTTTAGGTGTTGGATATATAGTAGGACCTAGAATATCATCTTATATGTTAATTGGCGCTATACTTGGATGGCTTTGTTTTATACCTATGATAACATTCTTTGGAATGGGTTCAAGTGAAGTTATATTTCCAGCGACAGATGTTATTAAAAACTTAGGGCCATGGGAAATTTGGTCTAATTATTTAAAATATATAGGAGCAGGTGCCGTTGCTACAGGTGGTATTGTAAGTTTAGGAAAATCATTACCAGTAATAATTTCATCTTTTAAAGATGCTTTAAAAGGATTGAAACAAAAGGGCAAAGTGGTAGAAGTAGAAAGAACAGACAGAGATTTAGGACCTAAATTTATAATAGGTATGATAATAGCATCTATAATATTAATAGCTATATTACCACAAATACCAGTAGGTTGGTTTGGCGCTTTGTTAATAGTTATCTTTGGATTTTTCTTTGTTACAGTATCTTCAAGGGTTGTTGGTTTAGTTGGAAGTTCATCAAATCCAATCTCTGGAATGACTATAGCAGCAATACTTTTAACAACAATATTATTAAAAGTTACTGGAATGTCTGGTAAAGAGGGAATGATTTCAGCATTGTGTATAGGTGCAGTCGTATGTACAGCGTCTGCAATAGCTGGAGATACTTCTCAAGATTTAAAAACTGGATATTTAGTTGGTGCAACTCCATGGAAACAACAGGTTGGAGAACTTGTAGGTGTATTAGCAGCAGCTATAGCAGTAGGATTTATAATGATTCTTCTAAATAAAGCATATACTTTTGGTAGTAAAGAATTAGCAGCACCACAAGCTGGATTAATGAAACTTATAATTGAAGGTATTATGGATGGAAACTTACCTTGGAATTTAGTATTTATGGGTGCAGTATCTTCTATAATCTTTGAATTGTTAGGAGTATCATCATTACCAGTAGCTATAGGACTTTATCTACCAATACATTTATCAACTCCTATAATGGTTGGTGGTCTTATAAAAGGTATAATAGATAAGTTTGTTAAAAATGAAAATAAAAGAACTGCTGCAAATGAAGCAGGAATATTATACGGATCAGGTCTTATCGCTGGTGAAGGTATAATGGGTGTTATTTTAGCTGGCTTTGCAGTTGGAGGAAAAGACTTTGCACTAGCAAATCCTATAGTAGGACAGTTTGGCTCACTTGTGATATTTATATTGTTAGCATTATCTTTAGTTTATATGTTAAAAGTGGCTATGAAAGATGCAGAAACTGATAAGGCATAAGGATAGTAAATTGATTTAATTAATAGAGATAAAAATTTATTAAAAAATAAATAGTATAGCAGTGGGAATTAAAAAAAGAGTTTAAGTTCTCACTGTATACTGTTTAAAAAATCTAATTTTAAACTGGAAATTGGAGGATGTATTTGATAACATGAAGAGTAAAAATATTATGGAGAGAATTCCGAAAAGAAATGAAAAATTAAGTTGGAAATGTGTTGATGAAAATGTAACAATAATAGTCTTTAGAAATTCTCCTTTTGAAAGAGTATTGCATAAAATTTTTAGAAAACCTAAAGTTGTAAGGATTGAATTGGAAAGTATAGGATCTAAGGTTTGGAACTTATGTGATGGAAATAGGAACATATATGAAATATCCGAAAAAATAAAAGAGGAATACGGGGAAAAAATAGAACCTGCAATTCCAAGATTGTTAAAGTACTTAACTATACTTAATAACAATGGATATATAGAAATATAGGTAAACAAGCTAGAAGTTTAAATCCTCTAAGGATTTAAAAATATTTAAGCTGTTATATGTATACTTAATTGTAAAAGGAGAACATCATGAAATATATTGTATATGTTATAGCAATAGCACTTTTAACAATGCTATTAATTTATATAGGTATTATAAAAGAAAGAAACTTAAACACAGTTTTATTGGACAAGTTATATACTAAATGTTGTAATAAAGTATTAAAATATTTAAAAAAAGATACAATGATTAGTGCAAAGGAAATAAGGGAATTAATATCTAACGAGCAAACTGGTGTATTATGGAGCAAAAAAAAGATAGGAGTAACTAATAAGATACAATTTACTAATCACGTAATTGAGGGATTAATAAAGCTCGATAAAATACAGCTTGTAGATGATAAAAAAAGAGTTTATAGTTTAAAATATAATTAAATAGAAAAAGTGGTGCAATATGCACCACTTTTTTAAGCTGCTATAGATTTATCTTTATTTGAGTTAGATAAGTCTTTTTTATCAGTATTTGAATTGTCATTAATTAAAAGCTTGTAAGCTTGTATTAATACAGTAGGGATTATTGCTAAGATATATATTAAACCTATTTGTCCTAAATTAAGAGGTGATACTTCAAATAAGTTTTGTAATACAGGTACTACAAGTACTGCTGTAAGTAATATAAATCCAGCTAAAAATGCCCATATGCTATATTTATTTGATTTAAATCCAAGTTTAAATATTGACTGTTTTCCTCTACAGTTAAATCCATGGAATAATCTAGCTAAACATAATGTAGAAAATGACATTGTGCTTGCAAGAGCAGCATCACCAAAATTTAGTCCTATATGAAATGCAATCATAGTAAATATAGCAATCAATAAACCTTCAACAGAAATAGATTTAACAAAGTCTTTTGTTAATATAGAGTCTTTAGAGTTTCTAGGTTTTTCAGTTAATAAATCATCATTTCCCATCTCTAGTCCAATTGCTATTGCAGGTAAACTATCAGTAAGTAAGTTTATAAATAGTAAATGAACTGGAGCAAATGGCATTGGTAAAGCTAGTAATGAAGCGTATAATATTGCTAATATACCAGCAGTGTTACCTGATAATAAAAATCTAATAGAGTTCTTTATATTTTTATAAACATTTCTTCCATTAGCTACTGACTTAACAATTGTAGCAAAGTTATCATCTGTTAAAATCATAGAAGCAGCATCTTTTGAAACTTCTGTACCTGTTATTCCCATGGCAATACCAATATTAGCTTGTTTTAAAGCTGGAGCATCATTAACACCATCACCAGTCATGGCAACAATCATATCTTTTTCCTGCCAAGCTCTAACTATTCTAATTTTATGCTCAGGAGAAACTCTCGCATAAACAGATATCTTATCGACTTTTTCTTTAAGTTCTTCATCAGACATTTTTTCAAGTTCTAAACCTTCAAGAGCTAAATCACCATCTTTAAATATTCCTATTTCTTTAGCAATAGCACAAGCAGTTATCTTATGGTCACCAGTTATCATAACTGGTCTAATTCCAGCAGTTATACAATCATGAACAGCCTTTTTAGATTCTTCTCTTGGAGGGTCAATCATAGATATTAATCCTATGAAAGTATAATTGTTCTCATCATCTAAAGTTAAATTTTGATTTTCTTCAATTTCTTTATAAGCGAAAGCTAAAACCCTTAAGCCATTTTCAGAGAACTCTCTATTAGTTTTTTCTATTGTGATTATATCCTCTTTTGTAATTTCTCTTACACCATTAGAAGTTTTAATATATTTAACTCTGTTAAGAAGTACGTCCAGTGCACCTTTAGTAAGCATTAGATTTTTTTCATTTATTTTATGAGAAGTACTCATTAACTTTCTATCAGAATCAAATGGAATTTCAGAAATTCTCTCATATTTATTTCTTAATTCTAATTCATTTATAGAATAAATTTTTCCTAAATTAACTAATGCAACTTCAGTTGGATCACCAATCTCTTTGCCACCTTCAGCAGATGAATCATTACATAAAATTGATGTTTGAAGAAGTAATTTTTCAGTTTCATCATTTAAATTATATTCCTTATCTTCGATAATTTTACCGTTAACAAAGGATTTTTTTACAGTCATTTTATTTTGAGTAAGAGTTCCTGTTTTATCAGAACATATAACAGAAACACAACCAAGACCTTCTACTGCTTTAAGATATTTAACAATGGCATTTTCACTAGCCATTTTTTGAGTTCCAAGAGCAAGAACTATAGTAACTATAGAACTTAAGGCTTCAGGAATAGCAGCTACAGCAAGTGCAACAGCAAACATTAATGAATCAAGTATAGGTGTACCTCTAAATACATCTATTCCAAATATGATAGCTGAGATGATTAAAATTATGATAGCAAGTTTTTTGCTGAAATCATCTAGACTAGCTTGTAGTGGAGTTTTCTTTTCTTGCGTATTTTCAAGAAGAGAAGCAATTTTACCAATTTCAGTATCCATTCCTGTTTTAGTAATTAATACATTAGCTCTACCATAAGTAACAAGACTACCTGAGAACACCATGTTTTTTTGATCCCCAAGTGCAATTTCTTCTTCAGTTATTATTTCAGAAAATTTATTAACACTTTCGGATTCACCAGTTAATGAACTTTCATTAACTTGTAGTGAGTAGTTTTCAAGAATTCTACCATCGGCAGCAACTAAGTCACCTGCTTCTAGAATTAGTATATCACCAGGAACAACTTGATTAGATGGTATTTCAATTTTGTTGCCATTTCTTATAACTTTAGAATTTGGAGCTGACAGTGCCTTTAAACTATTTAAAGATTGTTCAGCTTTTACATGTTGAACAGTTCCAAGTATAGCATTAAGGATAATAACTACAAAAATGACTAAAGTACTTTCTATATTTCCTATAGCCATTGAAACTGCTCCAGCTATAATAAGTATAAGAACTAGCAAATCTTTAAACTGTTCTAAAAAAACAATAAAAGTGCTTTTCTTTTCCTTTTCTTTAAGTTCATTTAAACCATATTTCTCTGTATATGATTTAACTTGATTATCAGTTAATCCATTAACAGAAGAATTGAATTCAGTTAGAACCTCCTCTTTAGATCTTGAAAAATAATTATTCATTTATAAATGCTCCTTTCAAAATTAGATATTATTTAACAAAAAAGACCTTTGATATAGTTCTCAAAATTATTGAGAACTATATCAAAGGTCTTGTAACCAAATTAATACTTGGTATATATCTCCAGGCAATAAATTACCGACATGTTGAAGATATATTTGCAACTACTCCCCTTTAATATAAGGAAATATTAAATTTTATATTTGTTTAAAAAAAATTCTGTATTAAATATATAACAAATAGGACAAGTTGTCAACAATTATATTTTTTTATTATAAAAAAATATAAAAAGACCTTTAATATAACTTTTAGAAATTTATTTTAAAAGTTATATTAAAGGTCTTGTAACCAATAAAATTGGTACATAGCGCCAGACAATAAGAAGGTTTTTACCTTTTTTTCTACATTGTCGAAGTGTTGACGATATGATTTAAAACTACTCCCCTTTAATTAAATAATTATATCTATTACATACTATGCAACTATATATATGTTGATTATAAATAATATGTTAACAAATTATTTAATTCATAGATATATATGGTAAAATAAATCGAAAAAAAATATAATAAAATATATAATGAATTTAAAAATTAATATTTAAATGAAAAATTAGACATAAATTTTCTAACAGATAATATAAATGTTTTGTATAAGATGAATTTATGTTTTTTTTATATAAAAATTAGTAGAGTAAAAATTAGAAATGGTTTACAAAAACACTATTGGGAATTATAATTAAAGATAACTAAATAATTTGAATATTTAATAAATTATTAAATTTCAGTAATTTTTAGTATTCAACTTGGTATTGCTAGTTAAATATAAAATTTATTTGCTGGGGGGTATTTAAAATGGAAGAACTAAAAAGGACTCCTTTAAGAGAGGTGTATGAACAATATGGTGGAAAAGTTGTTGAATTTGCAGGATATGAATTACCAACGCAATTTAAAGGCTTTTTACATGAGCACCATACTGTAAGAGAAAGAGCTGGACTATTTGATGTTTCCCATATGGGTGAAGTTACAGTAAAAGGAAAAGATGCTAAAAAATTTGTTCAGTATTTAGTAACTAATGATATTAACACTCTTAATAATAATTGTGTTTTATACACATTTATGTGTAAAGAAGATGGTGGAGTAGTAGACGATTTATTGGTTTATAAGTTTGATGAAGATGATTTCTTTTTAGTTATTAATGCAAGTAACAAAGATAAAGATGTCAAATGGATAATGGATCATAAAGGTGATTTTGATATTGAAATTATAGATGTATCACAAAATATTGCACAACTTGCATTTCAAGGACCAATGGCAGAAGAAATTCTTCAAAAAATAGTAGATATAAATTTACAAGAAATAAATTTCTTTCAGCTTAGAAGAAATGTATTAGTTAATGGGAAAAAATGTTTAGTGTCTAGAACAGGATATACAGGAGAAGATGGTTTTGAAATTTACTGTGATCCACAAGATGCTAAAGAATTATGGAATGCTATATTAAAAGCAGGTGAAAAAGAGGGAGCAGAACCAATAGGATTAGGTGCTAGAGATACATTAAGATTTGAAGCATGTCTTCCGTTATATGGTAACGAAATGGATGAGAGTATAACTCCGCTAGAAATGGGATTTGGTTTCTTTGTAAAATTAAAAGTAGAAGAAGATTTTATAGGAAAAGATGCTTTGAAAAAACAAAAAGCAGAAGGAATAACAAGAAAGTTAGTTGGATTTGAACTTTTAGATAAGGGTGTTCCAAGACATGGATATGAAGTTGTTAAAGATGGAAAAATAATTGGACATGTAACAACTGGTTATAAATCACCAACATTAAATAAACCAATTGGATTAGCTTTAGTAGAGGAACAATACGCTAAAATAGGAACTGAATTTAATATAAAAGTTAGAAATAAAGAGTTAAAAGCTATAGCTATAGATAAGAGATTCTATACTAAAAAAACAAAAAGCAAATAAAATAATATAGATTTATAATTATAATTATTAAAAAATGGGGGGCTATTTAAATGAAAGTTTTAAATAATTTACTTTATACTAATGATCATGAATGGGTAAAAGTTGAAGGCGATAAAGCATATATAGGAATAAGTGATTGTGCACAACATATGTTAGGAGATATAGTTTTTATTGAATTACCATCTGTAGATGATGAATTAGAAAAGGGCGAAACATTTGCAACTATAGAATCTGTTAAGGCAGCATCAGATAGTTATATGCCATTAGGCGGAAAAGTTTTAGAAGTTAATGAAGAGTTAGAAGATAATCCAGCAGCTTTAAATGAAGATCCATATGAAAATTGGGTTGCATTAATAGAAATATCAGATAAAGGTGAATTAGAAGGATTAATTAAACCAGAGGATTATGAGAAAATTTGTGAAGAGTTAAGTAAGGAGGCATAATTATGTTTCCTTATATTCCAAATACAGAAAAAGAAACAAAAGAAATTTTAGATTTTCTTTCAATAAAATCTGTAGATGATTTATTTAAGGATGTACCAGGAGATGTAAAATTAAATAGAGAATTAAATTTAGAAAGTTGTTTATCTGAATTAGAAGTAGAAAAAAGGTTGAAAAGTTTAGCTGCAAAAAATAAATCTATGGATGAATTGACATGCTTTTTAGGTGCTGGCAATTATGATCATTATATACCAGCATTAGTTAAGCATATAACTGGAAGATCAGAGTTTTATACAGCATATACTCCATATCAACCAGAAGTAAGCCAAGGAACACTACAAGCTATTTTTGAATATCAAAGTATGATTTGTAGTTTAACAGGCATGGAAGTTTCAAACTCTTCTATGTATGATGGTGCAACGGCTACAGCCGAGGCAGCTATACTTGCAATAGCTAGTACAAAAAGAAACACTATAGTAGTTTCAAGGTCAGTAAGTCCAGACACTAGAAAAGTTCTTCAAACTTATTTAAAATTTAGAAATTATGAAATGGTAGAAGTTGACTTAGAAGATGGAACTACAGATGTAGAAAAAGTTATCAGTAGTTTAGATAAAACTGTAGCAGCAGTAGTTATTCAAAGTCCAAACTTCTTTGGATTAATAGAAGATGTTGAAAATATGGTAGAAGCTATTCATAAAAATAAATCTCTTTTAATAATGAATGTAGATCCTATATCATTAGGAGTATTAAAAAGTCCTGGTGAATTAGGTGCAGATATAGTTGTAGGAGATGGACAATGTTTAGGTGCTAATATAAGTTATGGTGGTCCTGGTCTTGGATTTATGAATACTACTAAAAAGCTTATGAGGAAAATGCCAGGCAGAATAGTTGGTCAGACAGAAGATGTTGATGGAAAAAGAGGTTTTGTTTTAACACTTCAAGCTAGAGAACAACACATAAGAAGAGAAAAAGCAACTTCTAATATTTGTTCAGATCAAACTGCAGTAGCGATAGGTGCAGCAGTTTATATGGCAACTCTAGGAAAAGAAGGCATAAAAGAAGTAGCAAAGCAATGCTTAGTTAAATCACATTATGCATATAATGAGTTAATTAAGTCAGGAAAATATAAGCCTGCATTTAATAAGCCATTCTTTAAGGAGTTTGTAGTAAAAACAGAAACTTCACCTTGTGAAATTAATAATAAATTATTAGAAAATAATATTTTAGGTGGATATAATTTAGGTAAGGTTTATCCAGAATATAAAAATTCTATGATGCTTTGTGTTACAGAAAAAAGAACAAGGGAAGATATAGATAATTTAGTGAAAGTGATGGAGGAGATATAATGAAAGATTATAATAAAATTATATTTGAGCTGTCATCAGAAGGTAGAAAAGGCTATAGACTTCCTAATTTAGATGTGCCAGAAGTAGAGCTATCAGAATTACTACCTAAAAACTTATTAAGAGAAGATGAATTAGCACTTCCAGAAGTAAGTGAAGTTGATGTTGTGAGACATTATACAGCTCTTTCAAATAAAAACTATAGTGTTGATAAAGGATTTTATCCATTAGGCTCATGCACTATGAAATATAATCCTAAAATAAATGAAGATATGGCTATGCTTAGCGGATTTTCAAAGGTACACCCACTTCAAGATGAAAATATATCACAAGGTTCATTAGAACTAATGCATGATTTAAAGGTTAGATTATGTGAAATTACTGGAATGGATGATTTTACTCTTCAGCCAGCAGCAGGCGCACATGGTGAATATACTGGACTTTTAATTATAAAATCTTACCATGAGAAAAGAGGAGATAAAAAAAGAACAAAAATTATAGTTCCAGATTCAGCACATGGTACAAATCCAGCCAGTGCATCAGTTGCAGGATTTGATATTGTAGAGATAAAATCTAATCCAGATGGCAGAGTTTCTATTGATGAACTTAAAAGGGTTTTAAATGATGAAATTGCAGGACTAATGCTTACTAATCCAAGTACATTAGGATTGTTTGAAAAAGATATAAAAACTATTAGTGAATTAGTCCATGATGCAGGTGGATTACTATATTATGATGGAGCAAATTTAAATGCTATTATGGGAGTTGCAAGACCTGGTGATATGGGATTTGATGTTTGCCATTTAAATCTTCATAAAACATTTTCAACTCCACACGGTGGTGGAGGACCAGGTTCAGGTCCTGTTGGAGTTAAAAAGCATTTAGCTAAATTCCTTCCTATGCCAACGGTAGAAAAAGAAGATAATAAGTTTATTTTAGACTATAATAGACCGGATTCACTAGGAAAAATTAGAGGATTTTATGGAAACTTTGGGGTTATGGTTAAAGCATACACTTACATTTTAACCATGGGAAAAGAAGGATTAAGATCTGCTTCAGAAAATGCAGTTTTAAATGCTAATTATATAAAAGAAGCTTTAAAAGAGTATTATAATCTGGGAAAAGATGATATATGTAAACATGAAGTTATATTAAGTACTCTTAAGGATAATCCACATCATATAGCTACAGTTGATATAGCTAAAAGGCTGATAGATTATGGAGTACATCCACCTACAGTTTACTTCCCATTAATAGTTGAAGAAGCACTTATGATTGAACCTACTGAAAGTGAAAGTAAAGAAACTATTGATGAGTTTATAGATATCATGAAAAAAATAGCTATAGAAGCTAAAGAGAATCCAGAGCTTTTACATGAAGCACCAGTAAAAGCACCAGTAAGAAGATTAGACCAAGTAAAAGCAGCAAGAACTCCTATATTAAAATGGGAAAAGTAGTTTAAAAATGTAGGAATTATTTAAAGAGTTAGGATTTAAGATTAATTTCTTGCATCTTAACTCTTAAATTTTATATAAATTAAATATTTATTAAAAGGGGGTAGTGATTTTATGAAGGATATTATAGTTATAGGTGGAGGTCCTGGTGGATATGTGGCTGCTATTAGAGCTGCTCATTTAGGTGCAGATGTTGCAGTAATTGAGATGGATAGCTTTGGGGGAACATGTCTTAATAGAGGATGTATTCCAACTAAAACATTATATAGAACAGCAGAAATAATGAATATATTAAAACATATAGATGATTTTGGAATAGAAACTGAAAATTACAACGTAAATGTGGAAAAGGTTCAAGAAAGAAAAAATAATGTGATAAAAACTTTGGTTGGTGGGGTAGAACAATTATTAAAAGGAAATGGTGTTGAGATATTAAGAGGAAAAGCTTTCTTAAAAGATAAGAATACTGTGTTAGTAGAAACACAAGATGGACAAGTTACATTGAAAAGTAAAAATATAATAATAGCTACTGGTTCAGAAGCTGAAATGCCAAACATAAAAGGTATAGAAAATAAAAATATTATAATAAGTGATGATATTTTAGAGTTTAATCGTATTCCAAAGCACCTAGTTGTATCAGGTGGTGGTGTTGTTGGAATGGAATTTGCTAGCATTTTTAAAGCTATGGGAAGTGAAGTAACTGTAATAGTGGCTAGAGATTCAATACTATATGATATAGATAGAGAGATAAGTAAGAGATATACAGCTATGGCTAAAAAATCAGGAATAAATATCTTAACATCAACTAAAATACTAGAATTTAATGGTGATGAAAACAATGTAACTATTAAGTGCGAAGGAAAAAAAGGGGAGTTTGAATTAAATTCAGACATGGTTTTAATGGCAAAAGGCAGAAGAGGAAACTTTACAGGAGTGAACTTAGATGAATTAGGCATTGATCATGATAAAAAGAAAATAATAGTAGATGAAAATTATAAAACTAATATAGATGGAATATATGCAATTGGGGATATTAATGGGATTTGTCTTCTTGCTCATGCAGCATCACATCAAGGTATAGAGGCAGTTGAACATATAATGGAAGACAAAGCGTGTCATAAGTCAGTAATTCCTAATTGCATATTTACATTCCCAGAGATAGCAACTGTCGGTATGACAGAGGAGGAAATTAAATCTAAAGAAATAGATTACATTAAAAACAAGTTCTTATTTGGTGCAAATGGCAAGGCATTAGCATTAGGTGAAGGTGAAGGCTTTGTAAAAGTTATATGTGAAAAACAAAGTAAGAAACTTTTAGGCATTCATATAATGGGACCACATGCGTCAGATTTAATACATGAAGGTGTATTAGCTATTGAAAAATCTATGACAGTAGATGATTTTAAAGAAGTAGTACATGCTCATCCAACACTAGGAGAAGCCTTTGATGAAGCTATAATGGGACTGAATAAAGAAGCAATACACAGCATAAATAAAAAATAATTTGAACATTTCTTATAAAAATTTGGAGGAAATAGTATGAGATACATTGACAATTTAAATATTAATCCATATTTTAATTTAGCAGCAGAAGAATATTTTTTAAGATATAAAAATGATGAGTATTTTATTTTATGGCGTGATGAACCTTGTGTGGTAGTTGGAAAAAATCAAAATACATTATCTGAAATAGATATGGATTATATAGAAAATAACAAAGTTAAAGTTGTAAGAAGACAGACTGGTGGAGGAGCTGTATTTCATGATCTGGGAAATTTAAATTATACTTTTATAGTTAATGATGATGGAAAAAGCTTTAATGATTTTGAAAGGTTTTGTAAGCCTATAATAGGCGTACTAGAAACATTAGGTATTAAAGCGGAGTTTTCAGGTCGAAATGATTTATTAATAGATGAAAAAAAATTTTCAGGAACGGCACAATGTAAATATAAAAATAGAGTTATGCATCATGGTACATTATTATTTTCTTCAGATATAACTAATTTAAGTGGTGCGTTAAAACCTAAAAAAATAAAATTTCAGGATAAAGCAGTTAAATCTGTAGTAAGTAGAATAACTAATATTTCAGAACATTTAAATTATGATTTAGATGTGTTAGCTTTTAAAAATAGAATTTTTGAATATATATTAAAAAATGAAGAAAATTCAAGAATTACTCCATTAACGCCAGAGGAAATAGATGATATTGAAAAAATTAGAAAAGAAAAGTATGAAACTTGGCAGTGGAATTTTGGAGATTCTCCTAAATATGACTTTTATAATGAGGGCAAATTTCAGGGGGGAACTGTAGAGTTAAACTTAAAGGTAGAAAAAGGAATAATAAAAGATATAAAAATATTTGGTGATTTTTTTGGTGTGAAAGATATAAGTGATTTAGAAGTAATATTGAAAGACTGTGAGCATAAAAAAGACAACGTAAAGAAAATTCTAAAAACTATAAACATTAGTGAATATTTTTCGAAAATAACTATGGAAGAATTTTTACATTTATTCTAGTAGATATAGGGAAACAATCTTCGATTTAAATTTATTCATCAAATTTTTGTTATCAGTTAAGAAAAAAATAAGCTGTTAACTATCAATGAAATATTAATTTAAAATTTTATTATTTGATAAATGAATAAGTTATGATTTAAAATGTGGATAGAAACATGTTGTGAAAATTATCCAATACTATGATTTTAAATTTATATAAGAATTTCTCAATTAATGAGGGTATAAGTTAAAATTCTAGATTGGAATCTTAGATTAAAGTTTAGTGTAAGCATAAGACGCCCTAATAAATATAGGGTGTTTTTGCTGTGGTATATTAAGGATATAAAATAAAGAAAGGAAAACACAGATGATAAGATTAGCAACCAAAAAAGATATAAAAAGTATAATTTCTATAGTAGATGAAACAATAAAATATATAAACTCAGAAGAAAAGGGAAATTGGGAATATATATACCCTAATGAACATGAAGCTGAAAAAATTATAAAAAGTAAAAGATTATTTGTCTATGAAATAGAAGGAAGTAAAATAGCAGGTTTTATATGTATGAATAACAGAGTATCAGATGAATATAAAGAAATAGGATGGTCTATTAAGGAAGATGAGTTTATGGTTATAAATACACTTGCTATAGATATAAAAATTTTAAGATGTGGTGTGGCAACAGATCTTATAAAATTTGCAGAAGAATTTGCACAAGAAAACTTAGCTAAGGCCATAAGAACAGAGGTATATTCATTAAATAAAAGAGCTCAAAAATTATTAATAAAAAATGGTTATGAGTTTAAAGGGGAAATTTATTTTAAAGAAATAAAAGATAAGAAATTTTATTGTTATGAAAAGCTTATATAAATAAAGTAAACTAAAATATTAATTCATATAGAGATTAATATTTAATTTTAGAACCCTATATAGGGAAGATAAAGCTTAAAGTTATTCATTTCATAATTGAAAATTATAAATTTTCAATATATCAGTTAAAATTCTCAGATGGGTTCTAATATCCTCAATTTTAGATTATAGGTATATAAATTCTAAGCTTAACTTATTATCATGATTTTCTTATCAACATAAATCAGTAATACAGTGCAAAGGTGAAAAGTGTATAGTAACACATATGAATAATATATCTTAAAATTTTGTATTACACTAAATTTTAGTATTCAAAGTAATGTTATTTATGTATAATTATTTGTAGATTTAAATAAAATTTTAAAGGCGGTGAAATCTTGGAGTATAAATTCAAATATGACAATGAAGAATATGTTTTAAGTGAAAATAATTGTGAAGATTTTCTAAATGATGAAGAAAATGAAGTTTTAGATTTTTCTATAGAGAAAACAATTGAACTTTTAAACAATAAAGATGATGCTTATTGGGATGTTGAATATTATAGAAGGGCTTGTCAGTTTTGTTTTAAAGGTAAAGAAGAAAATGAAAAGGTATTTAAATTTTTAGAGTACCATTTCTATGTATTTACTAAAGATAGTAAATATGTTATGAGTAATATTTCAAAAGAATATGAGAATACATCATATAATAAGCTTGAAAAAGCAAAAAAAGTTGACAATAGCTATATTGTTAATGTTATATTATGTCCATACTGTAAAAAATATTCAATAGAAATAGAACAATGTGATATGTAATTATCTTTTTACATAAATCTAAAAGTGGTAAATTAAAGATATGTTTTTAATACATAAAACAAAGGATGGTGGTTTAAATGCCAATGCTAAAAATTAGAGGAATAGAAGAAGAAAAGATTCTAGAAGTTAGCACTGAACTTATTAATGAGTTAGAAAAAATAATAAAATGCCCAAGAGATTATTTTTCTATTGAGTTGGTAAAGTCTACATATATAATGGACGGTGAAAAAGTTAAAGCACCTAATATCATAGAAGTATCTTGGTTTGATAGAGGTCAAGATATACAGGATAAAGTTGCAAAGTCTATAACAAAACATTTTAAAACAGAAGCAATGCCTTGCTTAGATATAATTTTTCATAATTTAAATGAAGAAAGATATTATGAAAATGGAGAACATTTTTAAAAGTAAAAATAAAATGTTTTAGTATGAAGATGGTAGGAAATCTAAAGTGATTATCCTGCTATTTTTTTAAAAAGAGTTTATTTTTCCTATTATATGATATAATACTAAATAACTATTTTAAGAAATATTTTATTTTAAGGCATTTATACAAGAGATAAAGAAATAAACTCCAAGTTAAATTTTTGTTATTTGTTGAGAAAAACAAGTACAACTATAGTTAAATAAAAGTAAATTAAGAAATAATTTTAAATTTGTGCAATAAATTTTAAAAATAATATATGTGGAGGTAATTTAGGTGAGCGTAAAAATAATCACTGATAGTACTAGTTATATACCAAAGGAATATATAGAAAAATACGATATATCAATAGTATCTTTAAATGTAGTTTTAAATGGCAAAAGCTATAGGGAAGTAGATTTGGAAAATAACTTTTTTTATAAAGAGATGGATAAATGTTCAAGTATTCCAACTTCATCTCAACCTAGTGTAGAAGAGTTTTATAATATATTTGAAAATATCGTTAAAAATGATGATGATATAGTAGGCCTTTTCATTTCTTCTGAAATGAGTGGTACTTATTCAACTGCCAATTTAGTTAAAAATATGATCTTAGAAAATTATCCTGACAGAAAGGTAGAAATTATAGATTCAAGATCTAATTGCATGCAAATGGGGTTCGCAGCAATAGAGGGAGCTAGGACCGCAAAAGAAGGAAAAGATATTTCTTCTGTTGTAGAAAATATAAATAGTGTAATTAATACTAGTAGATTTTTATTTGTTCCGGATACATTAGATTACTTAAAAAAAGGTGGAAGAATTGGTGGTGCTGCTGCGCTATTTGGTGCAATACTTCAAATAAGACCCATATTAACAGTGGAAAATGGAGTAACAACAGTTTTAAATAAAGTTAGAACTAAGAAAAAAGCAGTAGATAAAATTGTAGAAACAGTAATAAATGATGTAACTAATAAAGGCATTGGGAAAATGATAGTCCATCATATAAACTGTGAAGAAGAGGGAAAAGAGCTTGCAAATAGATTAAAAGAAAAGTTAAATATAGAGATAGCTATACAATCTATAGGACCAATAATAGGATTACATGTAGGACCTAAAAGTATAGGGGTAGCATACTACACTGAAAAATAAATTTTTAAAATTAAACGCTACTTATTTAGATGGCTAACATAGTTAAAAAAATAGTAGTATTCATAAAATATATTATGAATACTACTATTTTAAAAATATATACTATAATTATTTGCAAAAATGTATTGCATCTTTGATGTATTAACTATATAATACACTTAAAGATTAAAATATAAATGATAAGTTTGCATAGTAATGCGAATATATTTATTATATTTTTTTCGTTATAGTGTATTAATGTAATAATACACTATTAAAGGAGGGGGAAGCAATGGAGTTAAGTGAAGTTTTAGTTTTTATTTTAGGATTACCTATACTTATGATACTTGTTTTTATAAGGGATATTAAAAGAAAAAATAAAAACGAATTTATAGATTATAATAGGGAATTTTTATGGATATTACTTGTTATTTATGTGCTTTTAATTATAGCTATTTCATTTTTTCCATTACAAATAAAAGTAAGAAAAGATATTCTTTGTAGTCCAGTAGATTTGGTAATATTCTTTCAACATTTAAAGAATAATACTATGGACTTCAATTTGTTAAAAGAATTTATTTATAATAAAGAAGCTTTAATAAATTTTGTAATATTTATGCCATTAGGAGTATTTTTACCGTTATTATATGAAAAATTTAAGAGTAAAAAGAAAATGGTTTCCATAGTGATTTTAATTTCTATAATTATTGAATTCATTCAATATTGTTTATATTACTTAGGGAATAATCAAAGTTTTGATTTTATCAATATAATTTTGAATATTTTAGGTGCAACATTAGCTTATAATGTTTACAATTTAATTTTGATTAAAATGGAGAAGTTGAATTTGAATAGATAATTATTTTATAAAGAGGTGAGTTAAATGATTCAAGTTAATAATGCTTTTAAAAAATTCGGAAAGATTAAGGCAATAGATGGAGTTACTTTTTCTATAAAAGAAGGTAAAATTACTGCTTTATTAGGCATTAATGGAGTTGGTAAATCCACAATATTAAAAGCTATTATGGGGCTTATAAGTTTAGATGATGGTGAAATTTTAATTGATAATGAAAAGAGAACTTATAAAACTTATAATAAAATAGCTATGGTTCCAGATGTGCATATACAATATCCCAATATGACAATAAAAGACGCTTTTGACTATATGGGTGTGTTTTATAACAATTGGGATATGGAGATGGCTTATAACATGCTAAAAATGTTTAAGCTAACTGATGATAGAGAAATGTGCAAATTATCTAAAGGAAATTTGGCAAGAGTTAAAATAATTTTAGGGTTTTCACAAAAGGCAAAGTATCTTTTATTAGATGAACCTTTCTCAGGAATTGATATATTTACACGAGAAGATTTCATAAGTTCAATGATAAATTACATGGATGAAGATATGGCTATAGTAATAACTACTCATGAAATCAAAGAAGTGGAAAATATTGTAGATGAAGTTATATTGATGGATAATGGAAAAGTCGTATTAGAATTTAATGCAGAGGATGTAAGATTTGAAGAAGGAATGTCAATTGTAGACAAGATGAGGGAGGTTTACAGGGGTGAGAAAAGACAATAAATTTATATACCTATTTAATAATGAAATAGATAGAGGAAAAAAGATTTTACTTATAAGTTTTCTATTATTAATGGTATTGACAGTAGTTTTATATGGAAGTCAAGTTATAGGACTAAAATCACAGGTGATAGATGCAATAAAAGATGGGAATTTAGATTTTTACTTAAATTCAAAATATGGTCCAGGAGTAAAACTTAGTCCTTTAGGCTTTAATTATAATAGTTTTGTAAATGGAATCTTAGGTTTTTTTATAGGGTTTGTAATATTACTTGTATATTCGGCATTTTCATGGTACAGAGAATGGTTTGGAATGAATAAAACAATATATTCTCTTATGATGTTACCAATATCTAGAGGAAAAATAATAATAGCAAAATTGTTATCAATAGTTGGATACCTTTTTGTTTTAATTGCAACTCAAAGTATAGCTGTAACTTTAAATTATTATATATTCTATATGCTAATACCTAAAGAAGCAGTTGAAAAAATAAGTTTAATTTTTTATCTAAAGCAAATTGATTTTTTTGTTGGTGCATTTGGGTTTATAAGTATTATGTTATTTTTTATGTTTTTTATTTCTGTTGTATTAATTATTTTTACAGCAGTATTTATAGAAAGATATATAAAAATAAAAGGTTTAATTTTAAGTATAATTTATGGATGTATATTTATAGCAATATATACCATTGTGCCATTTAAATTTTTAAATTTATTTCAAACTGAAATTATAGCATATTTTATTATAGTTTTCACTGGAGCAACTATACTTAATTTTTATGTAGCAAAATATTTATTAGAAAATAAGGTTTCAGTATAAAAACATATAAATAAGGAGGATAAAAATGAAAAAAAAGTTTAATATAACAGTGCTTACTATATCTTTCATCATAACTTTAATTTATATGTTTGCTATTAATATAAATAATTTTGAAAACAAAGTGATAAATATAGAAAAAATAAACGGAAAATTTTCAGAGTTAGGTAATGTAAAAGTAAAGACACTAACTCAAGCAGATAGGTTTCATGCAAACAAATTTATATTAGATAATAGTGGGAAAGTTAGTAAAGAAAAAGTAAAGTATGATTATTATAGAGATGTTGGAGAAGAGGTTTTACAAGATAAAAGTTTATTTAGAGATAGTATAGAATTGAGAAATTCGATTGTTAGCGAAAATGAAAAATTTAAAGTAGTTATTGGTAATAAAGAGGAACAAAGATTTAATATGTCTTCTTATAAAAATACATTAAATATATCTTGTAAAGATAAGGACACAAATTCTATAAAAAAATTCAACGCAGAATTAAATTGTACTGGAAATATTGATTTAATATATTCAACCATTTATAAGGAGAAAGTATACTTAATATTTGAACATACTGATTTACAAGAAAAGGATCATGAAACATCTATAAGTTTAGCAGTAATAGATGTAAATGATAAGTCAGTAGTTGAATCTAAAAATATTGAAATAAAAGATAAGAGAATTTTGGAGAGTGTTGGGATTTTTCAAAGGGATGAAAAAATATATATTCCATTGGTAGATAGAAATCTTGAATATAATAAAACTGTTGATTTAACTATGGGTGCTATTGATATAAATACTTTAGAATTTAATTCTATAGATTATGGAATTTTTGAAAACAAAGATTACAACTTGAGAATAAATGGAAATGTTTGTTTAGAAGATGATAAATTATTTATGATTATAGACATAAATAATGATATAGAAAATATTAATGAATCTAAGTTTATTATCTTTGATTTAAATGAAAATAAATTTAAAGAGAACAAAGAAGTTAAAATAAATAATGGCGATAATTTAATATCTATATCTGATTTTATGGTAGATGGTAATAATATGATAATTTTATATAATAATATAGATTTAGAAAGTGGAAATCCCTCTAAAGAAAAATACGTAAAAGTTATAGATATGTCAACTAATAAAGACGTTTTTTTAGGAAAAATGAATAGTAATATATTAGAGTCACAATGGAGAGAAGATTATCATTTAATTAAAAATAAGTAGTAACAAAGGAGAAAAAATGAATTTAACAGTAGTTTCAGTAGGTAAGTTAAAGGAGAAATATTTAAAGCTGGCTATAGATGAATATAGTAAAAGACTGAGTAGATATTGCAAATTAGATATTATAGAGTTACCCGATGAAAAAACTCCAGATAACGCTTCAAAAAAAGAAGAATTGGCAATAAAAGAAAAAGAAGGACAAAATATTTTAAAACATATAAAAGATAATAGTTATGTTATAGCATTAGATTTAAAAGGAGAGATGATTTCTTCAGAAAAATTAGCCTCATATATAAAAGATTTAGGGGTAAGAGGGAATAGTAATATAGTTTTTGTTATTGGTGGTTCTTTGGGAATTAGTGAAAGTGTAATAAAAAGGGCTGATTATAAATTATGTTTTTCTAAGATGACATTTCCACATCAACTTTTTAGGGTAATGCTTTTAGAACAAATTTATAGAGCATATAGAATAAATAATAATGAACCATATCATAAATAGTGAATATAAAAGTTTGTATAGAATTAAGTGGAAACCTTACTTAATGAGAATACAGAAAATCATATAATAAATCAGTTTGAGCACCAAGTAAGGAGATGGTTGAATGAATTTTATGGTTAATGATAAAGAACCTATATATCTCCAAATTATCAGACACGTAAAACAATCTATAGTTAAAGGAGATCTAATGCCTGGGGATATAATTCCATCTAGAAGAGAACTTGCAGAAATGTTAAAGGTAAATCCTAATACAGTACAAAGGGCATATAAGGAGATGGAGAGTATGAGAGTTATAAACACAGTGAGAAATTTTCCAAGCAGTATAACTGCAGATGAGAAAATTATAAATGGTATGAAGAGGGAATTAATAGATAATGCTTTAGTTGACTTTATAGAAAGCATGAAGGCAATAAATGTTTCTAAAGAAGAAGTTATAAAAATAATTGAAGAAAGATATTAAATATTAATGGATAGTGGATATTTTAGAATGAAACAACAATTCAATTTCAAAAAGCACTTTGTGTTTTAATAGAAGTTTTCTATAAGTATCCATTTTCCATTTTAGATTGTCAATTAATTTTTAAATTAAGGGGGAAAAAGATGAAGTATTTTGAAAAAAAGTTAAGTGTTTTTCTGACTACATTGATTTTTATGGTAGGTATTTTTGTTCCAATGAACATCTTTGCAGCAGAGGAGAAAAAAGCTAATAATGATGTGATTATAGAAAGTATTGACTATGGATACGATAAAACATTTAAGATAGGCTATGAATGCCCAGTCACTATTAAAGTAAAAAACAATGGGAAAGATTTTAATGGTGATATTAAAATTTTAATTCCAACTAAGACAATAGGTTTTATGAGTAGTAATGGCTATGGTGGATATGATGAATACACAAAATCAATAAGTATGGAATCAGGAAGCGAAAAGATTATAACTATGGATATAAAACTTGATAGTTACGTTGATAATTTAGTTAAAGTTTATAAAGATAATAAAGTTGTTGCTGAGAAAGGTTTTAAAGCACTTGGAGGAAATTTTTCAGGAACTCCTTATATAGGTGTTTTATCAGAAGATAATGTTAATATGGCATACACTAAGAATATTGCTATTGGTGACAGTGCTCAAAGTGTTGTAGTTAATTTTACAGAAAAAGATTTTCCACAAATATATAATGGATTAACATCGTTTAATACAATAATAATAAGTAACTTTGATACATCTAAGCTATCAGAGAATCAGTATGATGCTTTAAAGAAGTGGGTAGAAAAAGGTGGGAATTTAATAATAGGCACAGGAGAGAATTATAAAAAAACTCTTAGCATATTTAAAGATGATTTTATTAAGGGCAGTGTAGATGGAACATCTGTTATAAAAAGTACAAAACTTGATGAAAATGGAACAGAAGTAAATATTGCTAATTTAACTGTGGATAATAGTGAAACTGTACTAGAAGAAAGTGGTAAGGGTATTCTTCTTAAAAGTAAAAAACAAGGAGGAACAATACTTATAACAACTTTTGACTTAACAAATTCAGCAGTTGTAAATTCTAATAAAATTAGTGATTTTATAACAGAAAATATTAAAGTATATGGTACAGATAATATTTTAAATGAAAATGATAATAATAATTTATTTTGGAATGTTGAAAGCGTATTATCTACTTTTTCAGAAACGAATAAAATAAGTGTGAAAATGTTATTTTCAATATTCACAATATATATAATATTTATTTTTCCATCAGCTTATTTTATTTTAAAGAGAAAAGATAAAAAAGAGAAAATGTGGTATGCGGTGCCAATGTTGGCTATTGTATTTTCTATAGTAATAATAGGATATATAAAAGTATGCGGGGTTAATGATAAATATGTAACATCATTAAATATAATAAACCTTACAAAAGATAGTGAGACATTAGAGAGTTATATACAGTTTAATAATTTAAGTAAAGGTAATAACAAGATAGAATCAAACTATGATTTGCAAAAAATTACTATGGATCAAAGTAATAATTATGACCAAGGAAAGACAGTACCAAATAAAATAAAATCAACTATAAATTTAGATGATAATAGTTTTACATTGAATGATGTAAATGTAATTGATAGTAATAAAATAAAAGGAAATATGATAAGGACGAGCTCCGGAGATATGTCCTTAGAATTATTTTTAAAAAATAAAGATATAATGGGTAAAGTAAAAAATAATACAGATTATAAAATAGAAGATGCATTTGTAGTGGTTAAGGATGGCGGTGTTATAAAGCTGGATACTATAGAACCAAAAAGCGAAAAAGAATTTAGTTTAATAACATCATCTATAGTTGGAAACTTAAAAAATGGACCGTGGGAAGTTGTAGATAACTTTTTTAAGATAAATCAAGGTCCTTTTAATAAATTATCAAAAAAAGAACAAATAAGTGAAAGTCAAAAGGCTGAAATATACAGAATGGTTTTACAAAACTATTATGAAAAAAATAAAGAAAATTATATTTTAGGTGGGCTTATAAATAATTTTAATTTAGAACCTATAAAAATAAATAATAAAGAAGCAAAACAATATGGAAAAAATATGTTGGTTACTAATTTAAATACAAAAATAAATGTTGAATCTAATGTTGAAATTAATATTCCAAAAGAATTTATAAGCTATTCAGTTAATCCACTTGAGGGAAATTTTAATTATGATTCATATTCAAATAGTATTTATGATAATACAGAAGTAGAAGTTTTATATGAGTTAGGAAATAGTTTTATCTATAATAGCTTAGATATTAATTTTGAAGGTATGAATGCTGAGTATAAAATTTATAATAAACAAACTAAGACATATTATGATATTGGAAAAGGCAATGCAAAGGAATCTATAAATAAAGATGAGATAAACAATTACTTAAATGAAGATGGACAAATTAAAATTATAATAAAAACAGCAGAACAAGGAAGTGCTACAATACCTCAAATAAGTGGTAAAGGGGTGACAAAATAATGTTAGAGATAAAGGATTTAGTTAAAAGTTATGGTTCTTTCAAAGCAGTAGATAATTTGAATTTACATGTAAAAAAAGGGGAAATATTTGGATTTGTTGGTCCAAATGGAGCAGGTAAAACAACTACTATGAAAATTGTTAGCGGACTTTTAGATTGTGATAATGGGGAAGTCTTTATAGATGGTGTTGATGCTATAAAAAATAGAAGAGAAGTAAAAAGAAAAATTGGATACATGCCAGATTTCTTTGGTGTTTATGATGATTTGAAAGTGGATGAATACTTAGAGTTTTATGCATCAATATATGGAATAGAAGGAAAAGAAAAAGATGAATTAATTAATGATTTATTAGAACTAGTTAATTTATCTCATAAAAAAGATGCATATGTAGATGATTTATCTAGAGGAATGAAACAAAGGTTATGTCTTGCTAGATGTCTTGTTCATAACCCTAGTTTATTAATATTAGATGAGCCAGCATCTGGTATGGATCCTAAAGCAAGAATCGAAATGAAAAATATTCTTAGAACGTTAAAAGAGATGGGAAAGACAATAATAATAAGTTCTCATATACTTCCAGAGCTTGCAGAGCTTTGTACTAATTTAGTAATAATACAAAATGGAAAAGCTGTTACAAGTGGTACTGTTGAAGAAGTTATGGATAAAGCATATAAAACAAAATTTATAAAATTAAAGGTTTTAAAAGATGTAGAAAATGCAATAAAGTTATTAAAAGAGTATGTAGAAATTGGAGAAATAAAAAAAATAGGGAACAATGTAGCAACAGCATCTTTTTCAGGTAGCGAAGAGGTTATGTGTAATATTTTAGAAGGATTAATAAAGGAAAATATAAAAGTTGTTAGTTTTAATACTATAGACGGAAATTTAGAAGAAGTATTTATGAAGGTAATTGGAGGTGATGATAATGAAAAATAATGTAAAATTGAACCCAGTATTAAAAAAAGAGTTAAGAACATCTATGCGTAATGTTAGAGGAAGTTTACTTGTAATAGGTTACTTAGCTGTATTAATGTTAACATTATGTGGAGGATTGTATATTCAATCAAGTTATAGAGGGATGATAACAAAAAATGATGCCATTGGTACTTTTATATTTTTAATGATAGTACAATTTGCATTAATATCAATAATATCACCAACTATTGCATCAGGTGCTATATCTTCTGAAAGAGAAAAGCAAACATTAGATATACTTCTTACAACAGACATGAGTTTTTTATCTATAATTACAGGAAAACTTGGAGCATCACTAAGTAAAATAATTTTACTTATAGTTTCATCAACACCTATATTTATATTTTTATTATCTTATATAGGAATAAATACTTTAGGTATATTCGGCATATTAATAATCAACATAGTAGCTGCTACTTTTGTTGGAGCAATAGGAATTTATTATTCTACACGTTTTAAGAAAACTATAGTAGCAACGGTATTTTCATATATAACAATATTTTTAATATATGTAGGGCCAGTAATAATGTGCGCTATGTTACAAGTTTATAAATATAATAATGGAATACAATTTGATCCTTCTAAGCAATTTTATTGGTACTTGCTTATAAGTCCAGCAGTGGGATTTATGACATTGATATTTTCACAACTTGGAATATCCCTTACAGAAATTTTTGGAAAAACTCTAGAAATTAATTTTCTTGGAATAACATCATATATGATAACAATAATTTTTATGATAATAGCAACAATACTAATAATACTATTAGCAGCAAGAAAAATAGATCCGACAAGAAAGAAACAGCATTTATTTAATCTAAAAAAGGAAAAGAAAGTATAAAGAAAAAGTTAAACATTCATATATAGAAAAATCTAATATTAAATTATTAATAAATCTAAAAATATTTTTATTTGAATTCTTTATTGAATTCAAAGGATCGAGAAGGTATATAACCATTTTGGATATATAAATTTTGTGATAAATAATTTTAAAAGTGAAAAATTAAAGGTGGTTAGTGGAAATTTGAAAAGGGATTTCCGCTAACCGCTCTCATTATATCAAAGAAAGGGTGATGTTGTGAAAGAAATAAAAAATACTTTATTTAAATGTAAGATACGAATTTTTATAAAAAAACTAATAAACAACTTATTAATAGGGTTTATAGTTGGATTTCTTATGGTTATTGTTTTAAAGGGAATATCATTTTTTATTCCAACTTATGATTACATAAAAAAATCATTAATATTAATAGGATGTACATCATTAGTTTCAATTATATATAGTGTGGTTAAATTTCCTACATATAAAGAAACAGGAAAAATTGTAGATTATATTAATTTAAAAAATAGAGTTACTACTTTTTTAGAAATGGAAGATAATAATAGTCCATATTATGAATTATTATTTGAAGATGTAAAATTACAACTTAAAAATTTTGATATAAAGAAACTAAAAATAAAGCCAAATATAAAGTATATTAAAATTTTCAGCATTACTTTTTTGGCCTTTTTTTTAGCAATATTTATACCAAATCCTTTAAAGGAAGAGGCATCTAAATTAAAAGCATTAAATACAGAGCAAAAAAATGAAGTTAAAAAAGTAGAAAAAATAGAAAAAGAATTAAAAAGTGATAAAGAAGTAAGTGAGATAAAAAAACTTCAAATTGAAAACCAATTAAAAGAACTTAAAAAGGAAATTAAAAAAAGTAAAAGTGAAAAAGAAATAGCAAAGGCTTTAGAAAAAACTAGCGTGAAATTAGATAATGTAAAAAACAAAAATTTAAATAACATTGCTAAAAATTTAGAAAAAAATAAGAACACAGAAAAGTTAGCAGAAGCTTTAAAAAATAAGGATAAAAAGAAAACAGAAGAAGAACTTAAAAACTTAAAAAGTAAAATTAAAGATATGAAAGACGATGAAAAAAATAAGTTAGCAGAGTCATTAAAAGAAGCTATGGAAAATGGTGATAATGAAGAGCTAAGTAAAGCATTAAAGAATGTTATGAATAATATGGAGGGAAATGATGAGAATTTAGAATCTTCATTAAATGACTTAAACAGTGAATTAAGTGAAGAAATGAATGACGATGCTATAGAATCTGTAAAAGGCAAGGTGGCTAAAGGATGCAATAGTAGTGGTGGTACATGAACTGCTGGATCAGGTAGCAGTGGAACTGCAAGTAAATCGTCATCAAGTGGAAATGGTAGCGGAAATGGTAATGGTAATGGTAGTGGTGCTGGAAGCGGAACAACAGTAAAAGATACAACTAAAGGAAGTCAACTACCTTCTAATGGAGGAATAGGAAATAATAAAAAAAGTAATGATGAGAACACTGACTGGGATAAGGTTTTTGTTGGTGAAAGAGTAGATGGAAAAGGGAAAAATGAAAATCTACAAGGAAAAGTTAGTGAAAATGGTGAAAGTACAACTCAAAATTCAAATAAAGCTAACACTTCTGCTGGAAATTATGTGGATTATAACAAAGCATTAGGAAGTTACAAAGATGCTGCAATGGAAAGTATAGAAAATAATAAAATACCAGAATCAATGAAAAATATAATAAAAGAGTATTTTTCTAAAATAGAAGAATAAATTTATTTTGTATAAATAATAGATGGAGATGATTAAGATGGATAATAATTTATATGATATGGAAAAAGTTAAGGATATTATAGATAAAATAAATGTTATAGAAGGAGAAATTTCAAAGGCTATAATAGGTCAAAAGGATGTTGTAAGACAGGTTATTATAGCAATTTTAGCAGGAGGTAATGTTCTTTTAGAAGGGTCTCCAGGGCTTGGAAAAACTCAGTTAGTAAAAACATTATCTAAGGTTATGGATTTACCTTTTTCAAGAATTCAGTTTACACCTGACTTAATGCCAGCAGATGTAGTTGGAACTAATATTATTATGAAAGATAAAGAAGGGAATAGTTCATTTTCTTTTCAAAAAGGTCCTATATTTTCAAGTTTAGTTTTAGCAGATGAAATAAATAGAGCAACACCAAAAACACAATCTGCATTATTAGAAGCTATGCAAGAACACACTGTTACTGTTGGAACTAACACATATACCCTACAAGAACCTTTTATGGTTCTTGCAACACAAAATCCAATTGAAATGGATGGTACATACCCACTTCCAGAAGCTCAGTTAGATAGATTTCTATTTAAATTGATGGTACCATTTCCTAATCTTGAAGAATTAAAAGAAATTATGAATGTAACTGTAAAAAATAATAAAATAAATCTTACAAATGTTATCACAGGTGAGGAGATATTAAAGATAAGAAGGATTTTAAGAGAAGTTCCAATGTCAGCTTCTGTAGAAGAGTATGCTTTAAAAGTTGTTTTAGCAACTCATCCAGAATGTGAAAATGCACCAGAGATAACGAAAAAATATATAAGATTTGGTGCAAGTCCAAGGGCAGCACAGGCTCTTATTACTACATCTAAAATAAGAGCTATAATGGAAGGACGTTTTAATGTAGCTTTTGAGGATATAGAGTATGTTGCATATCCAGCGTTAAGACATAGATTTTTCTTGAATTTTGATGCTATGGCAGATGGAATAAAAAGTGAAGATATATTAGAAAAAATACTTAAAAGTCAGTTAGAAACAGTGTAATGATAAGGAGTTATTTATGGTAGATAAAGTATTTGATAAGGAGTTTTTTAGTAAACTTGAAAATATGTCTATTAAGATTGCTTCTTTAGTCAATAGTGGTGATTCAGGGGTTAGACGTTCAAAAGCAAAAGGCACATCTGTTGAGTTTTCAGATTTTAGAGAGTATAACGTTGGAGATGATATAAGACGAGTTGATTGGAATGCCTATGGAAGATTTGAAAAGCTATTTGTAAAGTTGTTTGTTGAGGAAAAAGAAGCAATAATAAATATATTTATAGATTGTAGTAATTCAATGGCTTCTGGTGATATAAAAAAGAAAAAATTAACTTTGCAAATTTCAGCAGCTTTAGCATACTTGGCTTTAAACAATCAGGATAAAGTAAATATAAATCTAATGACGGACGATGGTTTGAAAAGTGAAAGATTTTCAACAATATCATCTTTTCAAAGAATGACAGGTTTTATGGAAAAATATGAGTTTAAAGGTTCTATAAATATAAAAGAAAGTTTGAAAAAATTTAAATTTAATAAAAGAGGGCTTACAATTATAATTTCAGATTTTCTGAATAAAGAAAGTATAGAAGAAAGTGTTAGATTTTTAAAATATAATCATGAAGAAATACTACTTATAAATGTTTTAAGTGAAGACGAATTAAAGCCTAAGGTAAATGGAGAAGTTACCTTAGTTGATAGTGAAAGTAATGAAAAAATTAAAGTTACAGTTACATCAAAAATTATAGAAAACTATAAAAAAGCACTAAAAAGCTTTACAAAAAACTTGATGGATGTAAGTAAGAAATATGGTGGTACATTTATCCAGATAGCTAGTGATAGCTCTTTAGAAGAAGTAATATTTGAAAAACTTGCAAAGGAGGGTGTTCTATGAGGTTATTGTCCCCAATAAATTTATGGTTTTTAACCCTTCTAATTCCTTTTATAGCTATGTATATTTTAAAACGAAAAAATGAAGAGATTATTATTCCAAGCAATATGCTTTGGCATGAAGCTATAGATAATTTACAGGCAAGTACACCTTGGGAAAAATTAAGGACGAATATATTATTTTTTCTTCAACTTTTAACAATATTGGCATTAATACTTTCCCTTGTGAATCCTTTTATATATAGCAAATTAAGTGGATACAGCAAAAATATTATAGTTATTGATAATAGTGGGAGTATGAATTATAAAACAAAGAACTCTACGAAACTTGAAGAAAGTAAGCTAGAAGCAGAAAAATTAGTAGATTCTCTTCCAAATAAAGCAGAAGTTACCCTTATAACTACATCACCAAACAGTGAAATATTATTATCTTCATCAAAGGATAAGAAACAAGTAAAAAATTTAATAAAGACAATAGAAAAAAGTAACGCAACTTCGTCTAATGAGGAGGTTATTTCCTTAATTAAATCTATAGCAAATAATGAAAAAAATTTAGCTTATTATTATTTTACTGATGATGTTATTGAAATTGAAGGAGTAAAAGGGGATGTAATTAGTTTAAATGGGGTTTTAGATAATTTAATACTACAAAATTTATCAACAACATCAGATGATGAAGGAGTAGATGCTATTGCAACAATTACTAATACATCAAAAGATAATAAAAATGTAGAAATTGCATTATATGGAGATGATAAATTACTTCAGATTAAAGAGATAAATATAAAAGGTACAGAAAATTATAACGTTCAATTTGATAAAATTTCTAAGGGTGTATCAGTACTAAGAGCAGAAATAGATATAGACGACGGTTTAAAAGAAGATAATTATTTTTATAACATAGTAAATCAAACTAATAAAAAGAAAGTTTTGATGATAAGTGAGAAAAATATATTTTTCGAAAAAGCTATGTCAATAAGAAATGATATTGAACTTTTCAAAACTAATAATCCAGAAGAAATAAAATCTGGATATGATATATACATTTATGATGGTATGTTACCAGAGAGTTTACCTACTGATGGAAATATATTAATAACTAATTTAAAAGATGAAAATAATTTTATAGGTTTAGAACCTCAAATAGAAGGGGGAAGTGCTACATTTAATAAATCTTCTATTACAGATTATATAGAAGGAGAAAGCTTTCAGTTAGCAACTTTTTCACCTATAAAATTAAGTGGAAATCTTCAAAGTTTTATAGAAATAAATAATAAAGTGGCAGGAGTTTTAGGAACTTTAAATAATCGCAAGGTTGTTATGATGGGGTTTAATATCCATGATAGTGATATGCCATTAACACATAATTTCCCTATATTAATGAACAATATAATAAATTATTTATCAGGAAATAATATGTTAGAAAATAGGAATATAACTTGTGGTGAATCTGTTAAAGTTTCAATACTAAACAATGTAGATAATATTAAAATTATAGATAGCAACAATAAGGAAGAAAATTTTTCAAATGAGAGTGCAGAAGTAATCTATAATAAAACTGTAAATCCAGGTATATACAAGGTTATTCAAAAATCTAAGGATAAAGAAATAGAAAGTTTATTTTCCGTAAATTTTCCACGTGAAGAAAGTGTATTAAAAGAAAACAAAGATAAGAAAGATATTAATATTATAGATAAGGAAAATTCAATAAGTGGTATTAGTTTGATGACACCATTATTAATTGCTTCATTAATTTTTATTATCTTAGAGTGGATAGGGTATATCAAAATAAATTCTAATAATAAAAATTAAAAGCTTAATTTTAGTAACTATATAGAAAGGTGTGAAAGAATGAATTTTGGTTTTGAAAATAAAACATATTTAATACTGTTACTTATTGTTCCTTTCGTTATTTATTATGGATATAAAACCCTTGAATATATTGATAAAAACAGGAAAATAATTATAATAGCGGCAAGAAGTATAGCTATTGTATGTATTGTTTTAGCACTTACAGGAACTAGTTTATATTTAACTTCTAAAAATACATCAACTATATTTTTAATAGATAGTTCTCAATCGGTATATGGTAGTGAAAAGGAATTTAATGAGTTTGTAACAAAAGCAATTGAGATTAAACCATCGAAGGATAAAATAGGGGTAGTATCTTTTGGTGAAAAGCCTAAAGTGGAAACTTTCATTTCAAGAGACGGTAAGTTTTCAAAGGTTTCTTCAGAATTAAACAAAGAATATACAAATATAGAAAGTGCTATTAATTATGCTATATCATTATTTCCCAATAATACAAAAAAGAGAATTGTTCTACTTTCAGATGGGTCAGAAAATGATGGAAAAGCATTAAATTTAATTCCTACTTTAAAAGAAAAGGGGGTAGATTTAAAAGTTTATAAAGCAAACAAAAAAGAGATAAATGATACAAGTATAGATAAAATTACCGTTTCAGAAAAAGTAAGTATAGGGCAAAATTTTGACGTGAATTTAAAAATAAAAAGTAATGTTAATACAAAAGGAACAATAACTTTATATAGCGGAAATAATGTGGTAGGAAAGCAAGAAGTTAATGTAAACAAGGGAGATAATAATTTTGTTTTTAAGGATAAGGCAGAAAGTTCTGGATTCAAAAATTATAGAGCAAGTATAGAATGTGATGGTGATGGTGATGGTGAAGTTAGAAATAATGAAGCTAGTGCCTATACAGAAGTTATTGGAAAGCCTAATATATTGGTACTAGAAGACAGAAGTGGTGAAAGTGATGAGTTTATAAATATTTTGAACTCTCTTCAAATACCTTATAAGAAAATGGATGCATCAGTAGCACCAGAGACTATAGATAAGCTGACAGAATTTAAAGCTGTAGTAACTTGCAATGTTTCAGTAGACAATATGTCTAAAGGCTTTGTAGATTCTATTGAAAGTTATGTTAAAGATTTTGGTGGTGGATATATAGCACTTGGTGGAGATAATTCATATGCGCTTGGCGGCTATATGGAGACACCATTAGAAAAAGTTCTTCCAGTTAATATGGAATTGAAAGGAAAAAAAGAAATTCCTAAAATGAGTTTATCATTAGTAATAGATAGGTCAGGAAGTATGTCAGATACTGTTGGTGGTGTAAGCAACTTGGATTTAGCAAAAGAAGGGGCTATGAGAAGCTTAAAATCTTTAAGAAATAACAAAGATGAAATAAATGTAATAACCTTTGATGATGCTTATTCAGAAGTTGTAGAAAAACAAGTAATAAATGATGAAGAAAAGATAATTAGTGATATATCATCTATTACACTAGGTGGAGGAACGAGTATTATTCCAGGTTTAACTAAGGGATATGAGAATATAAAAAGCAGTGATGCAAAGGTTAGACATATTATATTATTAACTGATGGTGAAGCAGAGAAAACAGGTTATAATGAATTAATAGAAAAGTGTAAAAAAGATAATATAACTATTTCAACAGTAGCAGTTGGAGGTGGTGCAGATAGGGGCCTTCTTCAAGAAATAGCTAAAGGTTGTAATGGAAGATATTATGAGGTAAGTCAAGGAACGGATATACCAGAAATTTTTGCAAAAGAAACTTTTCTAGCTCAAAAATATTATTTGAATAATAGAGAGTTTACTCCGATAATAAATTCTAATGGCTCTATATTAAGCGGGGTTTCAGAAGGTGGACTACCAAGTTTATACGGATATATTGGAGCGTCAGCAAAATCAACTTCAAATGTTTGTTTAAAATCAGATGAAGATGATCCAATACTTACAACTTGGCAATATGGACTTGGTAAAACTGTTGCGTGGAACTCTGATGTAACAGGTCAATGGTCTAAAAACTATGTAGGGTGGAAAAACTTTCAAAATCTTTGGAGTAATATATTAGGGTTTGTAACGGATAATTTCTCAGAAGGTGGAAATTTTATAGAAGTAAATAAAGTTGGTACTAGTTTGAATATTTCCTTTAAAAAGGAAAATGAATCTAATGTAGAAAAATCTAAAGTTAAGGCAACTATAATAACCCCATCAAATGAGAAAAAAGAAATTTTGTTAACACCTAAGTCAGCTAAAGAATATACTGGCATAATTGATGTAAAAGAAACTGGTAACTATATGATACAAGTCACAGAAGAAGAGGATGGAAAAGTTGTTTCTACAGCTAAGGGAGGATATGCTAATTCTTATTCACCAGAATTTTCTTTGGATAAAAAATTAGATATAACAGATCAATTAGTTGAAGAAGTAAATGGAACTATAATTACAGATATTAAAGATGTTTATAAGGAAAATAAAAATATAACAAAGAAATCTAAAAGAGAATTGGATGAATTTTTTATAATAGTGGCATTGTTTATTTTTATTTTAGATATAGCTTATAGGAGATTGGACTTGCATACTTATATTGAAAAATATATGCCTAAATTTCAGATAAAAATAAAGAGTAAAAAGACATCACGTAATATTGTACCAATTATAAAAAAATCTGAAACAGATGTAAATTCTATAAAATCACAAGAAAGTATGAAAAAAAATAAGATGAAAAGTGAGAAAAAACCACATAAGGAGGAAAAAGTATTAGATACAAAATCCTTAATAAAAAATATAAAAAAATAGGAATGCAAAATGCATCCCTATTTTTTATTTTGTATAATTGTCAAAATAACCTTGTATATAAACTATAGGAGTTCCTTTATCTCCACTTCCAGAAGTTAAATCAGAAAGTGATCCGATAAGGTCTGTAAGTCTTCTAGGTGTAGTTCCTTGAGATACCATAGAACCTACAAGATTATCTTCTTTATTTTTAATATATTCAGATATAGCTTTTTTAAGTTCTTCTCCTCTTAAATCAGCAAAATTATTATCAGCAAGATATTTTAATTTTACTTCATTAGGTGTTCCTTCAAGTCCAGCTGTGTATGCAGGAGATACTACAGGGTCAGCTAGTTCCCAAATTTTACCTACAGGATCTTTGAAAGCACCATCACCATAAACCATAACTTCAATAGTTTTTCCAGTTTTCTCTTTGATTTTAGCTTGTATAGCATCTACAACAGGTTGACAGTCACGTGGGAATAATTTAACTGTATTTTCAGTAGATTTATTTGATCCTAAAAGACCATAATTTTCATTAAATCCACCACCATCAACAGAGGATGATAATATATTATCAAGGCTATAAATTTTTTCTCCGCCATTAGCTTTTAATATTTTTTTAGTTCTAAATCTTGTATGTATATCACAAGTAAGAACACTTTTTGTATAATTTAGGATAGTTTTTGGATTATTTGAGAAAATAACTTCACATTCAACGCCATACTCTTCAACTAAAGATTTATAGTATTGAACATAATCAACTCCTGTAAATGTGTGTTTAACCTCTCCAAAGCAATTACGGAATTGTTTTTCAGTTAATACGTCACTCCAAGGATTTATGCCTTTTTCATCAAGCATATCTATATCAACAAGATGGTTTCCTACTTCATCAGATGGATAGCTTAACATTAAAATAATTTTTTTAGCACCTTTAGCTATACCACGAAGACATATAGCAAAACGATTACGGCTTAATATAGGGAAAATTACTCCAACTGTATCATCACCAAATTTTGAATTTACATCTTTTGCGATTTGATCTATTGTTGCATAGTTTCCTTGTGCACGAGCAACTACAGATTCAGTTACAGTAACAACATCTTTATCATTTATTTTAAATCCTTCTATTTCTGAAGCTTTTAATACGCTATCAACAACGATATCTTCTATACAATCTCCTTGATTTATAATTGGGCAACGAAGACCTCTAACAACAGTTCCAACTACTCTTTCCACTTTAACCTCTCCTTAATTTCAAAAAAATTTTTGAATTGAATTTATTCTTTATACTTGTAATATACAATATTTTTATGGTATAAGTAAAATAAATAGTATATATAGTGGGTATAAGGGAGGCTTATATGATAACTAAATTAGATTTATATAAGGTGTTTTGTCAGGTAGGAAAAAATAAAAGTTTTTCAAAAGCAGCTAAGGAATTGTATATGACTCAGCCAGCTGTAAGTCAATCTATAATGCAGTTGGAAAGAGAGTTAGATACAAGACTTTTTACAAGAACTCCTAAGGGTGTCATTCTTACCAATGAAGGTAAAATATTATATGAACATGCAATATCAGCTATAAATTTGATTGATGCTGGTGAAAAAAAACTATTAGATTCAAAAAATCTTATGATAGGGGACTTAAAAATAGGTGTTGGAGATACTACATCGAAATATTTTTTACTACCATATCTTGAAGAATTCCATAGCCGATATCCAAATGTAAAATTAAAAATTATAAACAGAACTACGTTAGAATTATGTTCATTAGTAAAGTCTGGGAATATAGACATTGCTATTTGTAATTTACCTATAGAAGATTCATCAATAGAAATAATTGAATGTATGGAAGTACATGACATCTTTGTTTGTGGAGAAAAATTTAAAAATTTAACTTCATCACCATTAAATTTTGAAGATATTGTTAAATTACCACTTATATTACTTGAGCCTAAATCAAATTCTAGAAGATATGTGGAAAAGTTTATAAGTTCTAAGGGGGTTCAAATTAGTGCTGAGATTGAACTTGGATCACATGATTTATTATTAGAGTTTGCAAAAATTAATTTAGGAATTGCTTGTGTAGTAAAAGAATTTTCTTCTAACTATCTTGAAAATAAAATTTTGTATGAAATTAAAACTGTTGAGCAAATACCAAAACGCAATATAGGTTTTGGTTTTTTAAAAAGCGTGTCATTATCCCCTGCATCAAAAAAATTTGTAGAACTACTATGTAAAGAAAAATAAATTTGATTATAGGTATAGGGTTCCAAATTAAATTTTAAACTTATTTATCAAATAAGAAAACTCAAATTAATATTTTATCAATAACTAACATATTATTTTAGTTAAAAAGTAATAGTTGTGGTGATTATTAATTACTATGTTCCTAATAATACTAAACGTGCTTTTTTAGGAACAGCTTTGATTGCGTTAGGTTTTATTTATATTTTTACATAAAATGTAGTAAAAATATAAATACTCAATAGACCTAAGCTATTGCCAATAAAATAGAACTGTAAGAAAATTTATTCAAAAGTGAATTGTTGACAAATTCAAAAAAATAATATATCATACCTAGTGGTGAAAATTTAATAGTAAATAAGTTATTAATTTTAGGTATATAGGGTTCCAAGTTGACTCTTAAAATTATCCATTCCAAAACTTGGATACCTAAAATAGTGAGACATGCTCCGAATCATTTAGAATTCAATGCTGAATCTTGTATGAAAATGTTTTAAAGTTATTGAATAAATTTAAATTGAAGCTTGTTTCCCTATAGTTTTATGTATTTAAAATAATAAGAAGTGTTTGAAACATCCACTTTTGTAAAAAAACTCAAAAGTAGATGTTTTTTTTATGCTATTAAATAAAGATGATAAGGAATATAGATATATAGACTTATAAGATTAAATATAAGGAAATAAACTTTAAATCTTACTTACATATAAAAATTTGAAACCATATATCTATAATCGATTTAAAAGTTTTAATTAAGGGGAGGGGTTTAATACGCATGTTAAAAAGGTTTAAAGAAGATAAAGAGTTTTATAAAAGACTTTTTATTATAACGTTACCTATAGTTTTACAAAATTTAATAGCATCATCATTAAATATGCTTGATACTATGATGATAGGTGTTGTTGGAGAAATTGAATTAGCTTCAGTAGGAATTGCCAATCAATACTATTTTCTTTTTAGTTTAATAGTATTTGGTATAAGTTCAGGTTCTGGTGTATTTATAGCTCAATTATGGGGAAAGAGGGATGTAAAAAATATAAAAAAGACTTTAGGAATTGGACTTATATCTGGAATTATAGCTGCAGTTTTATTTAGTACAATTGGATTATTATTCTCAAAACAAATAATGGGTATATTTAATACTGACCCTAGGGTTATAGAAACAGGCAGTAAATATTTAGTTATTGTTATTGTAAGTTATTTATTTACAGCTATAACATTTAGTTATGCTGCTGCTTTAAGAAGTATAGGAAACACTGTTCTTCCAATGATAGCAAGTTTTATAGGACTTGTAACTAATGGGGTATTAAATTATATTTTAATATTTGGTAAATTAGGATTACCGGCTATGGGAGTAAAAGGAGCAGCGTTAGCTACAGTTACTGCAAGAATCGTAGAATGCTTGATAATCCTTATAGTTGTTTATTCAAAAAATGACATTCTAAATGCAAAAATAAAAGAATTCATAAACATAGAAAAGTATGTATTAAATGGATTATATAAAGTTACTATACCAATAGTTCTTAATGAAGCATGTTGGGGTCTTGGAAGTGTAACATATGTAGCTATATACGGAAGGATAGGCACAGGGGCAGCAGCTTCTATACAAATATGTTCAACAGTAATGAATTTATTTATGATAGTTACATTCGGACTAGCTAATGCAGCAGTAGTTATAGTTGGAAATGAAATAGGTGCAAACAGAGAAGAAGTAGGCAAAATATATGCACAAAGAATTTCTAAATTAGCTATAATGGTTTCTATAATTTTATCATTAGTATTAGCATTATCTTCAAAGTGGATATTATCTATATTTAATGTTTCAGAAACTGTAAAGTTAGACTCTATATATATATTATATATTTATGCAGCAGTACTTATAGTTAAAGTGTATAATGCTGTAATGATAGTAGGTGTTTTAAGAGGTGGTGGAGATTCTACTTTTGGTTCATTAGTTCAGGTGATAACCCTATGGTGTATTGGTATACCACTTGCTTATATAGGAGCTTTTATAATTTGTTTACCAGTATATTTAGTTGTACTTTTAACTTTTGTAGAGGAAGCTATTAAAGTTGTGATAATGATGAAAAGATTTAAATCAGGAAAATGGATTCATAATATGGTTAAAGATATAGGGAAAGAAGCTTCTATATAGGGAAATAAGTTCATATTTAAGATTATTCATTAAATTTTTGTTGTCAGTTTATAAATGAATAGTTTTAGAATTTAATTTAAAATTTTATATTAATGTTGAGGTTTAAAATGTAAGAAAGCTGCTTCTAACTTAATGTTAGGAGCAACTTTAAATTATAGTTTTAAATATAAAAAGATTACATAAAATTTACAGTTCAAAACAATGTTAAAATTGAAAATAAAACACATACAAATTGGTAATATCACGGATGTTTAAAAACATAATTTAAAACTCTTAGGAAAATTATGGTATAATTTAAAATAAATAGATAATATTGCATTTACATAAAAAATAATACTTATAATTTAACTAATGTCATACTAAGTAATTAATATAAATAAGAATTAAGTATATGAAAAATTAAATTAGTCTGTAATTAAATTAAAAAATCTACTATTAGGGGAGATGGGGATTATGGCAAATATATTAGAGGTAAAAGATGTATATAAGGAGTTATCTAAACGACCAATAATAAAAGGGATTAGCTTTGAAGTTAAAGAAGGAGAAGTCTTTGGATTTTTAGGACCAAATGGAGCAGGAAAAACTACTACTATAAGAATGTTAGTTGGACTAATTAAACCTAATAAAGGAACTATAAAGATAAATGGATATGATATACAAAAGGATTTTGTAAAAGCTATTAGAAGTGTTGGATGTATTGTAGAAAACCCTGAACTTTATTTAGATTTAACTGGAAGAGAAAATTTAAGGCTATTCGCAAGGATGTACGGTGATGTTACAGAGGATAGAATACAGGAAGTAATTGATTTTATAGGTTTAAATGAAAGAATAGATGATAAGGTTAAAAAGTATTCTTTAGGAATGAAACAAAGATTAGGGCTAGGGCAAGCTTTATTAGGAAATCCTAAACTATTAATTTTAGATGAACCTACAAATGGATTGGATCCATCAGGGATAGTAGAGTTTAGAAATATTATAAAGAAGTTAGTTAAAGAAAATAATACTGCTGTATTTATATCTTCACACATACTTTCTGAAATAGAATTGCTTTGTGATAGAGTTGCATTTATAAATAATGGAACAATAAAATCTATTGAACTTACTGAAAACCTTGTGAAAAATAGTACTGATGAAAGAATATGTTTAATCACCCCTGAAAAAGAGAAGGGAAAGGAGTTACTTTTCAATCTTTATTTTGTAAAACATGTTGAGGAGGAAGGGGAAAAGTTATTATTTTATTGTGAAAAAGGTACATTCCCTAAGCTTATTGAGGCATTTGCTAAAAGAAATATTCCCATAGAAGAAATAAACAAGGCACATCAAAATCTAGAAAATAGGTTTATGGAAATCATGGAGGGGGAGGAATAATTTGATAAATTGCATAAAGAATGAAATCATAAAGCTAATTCATAATAAAAAGCTATATATTTTTTTATTAGCTTTAGTACTATTAATAGTTTTTAAACTTATCTATATGTATAGTAGCAGTTTTGGAAAAACCCCAAGTGAACAATTAAAGAAAAAAGAAAATGTGCTTATTGAATTAAAGGCTGAAGCAAAAAGTGAATCATTGTCAAAAGAAAAAAAGAAAGATATAGACATACAAATGAAAAGATTAGATGAAGAGATTAAAATGTTAAAAGATAATATAGCAAATCCAGATGAAAATTGGAAAAATACTATGAAAAATAAAATTGAGAACTTGGAAAATGAAAAAGGAGAATTGTCAGAAGATTTAGACTCTATTGAAATTGAGAAGTGTAATGCTGAATTACAATATTACAATTATCTTTTAGATAATGATATTGAACCAAATAAGGAGTATAAAATATATGCGTTTGAAGATATAACAGGAATATTTGATTTTATAAATAAAATGATTCTACCAATTTTAATTGCCTTTCTTTGCAGTGATATTATAGCAGGTGAATATACATTTTCGACGATTAAAGCACTTTTAACAAAGCCGGTATCACGCAGAAAAATATTTTGTTCTAAATTTTTAAGTAATATATGTATTGTTACATTAACTATATGTCTTATGGAGTTTATTACATTTATTATTATAGGTTTAATTTTTAATTTTGGTAATCCATCTTATCCTATAATTGTTGGGACAAAATATGTGAAGGCTTCTAATAATAATTTATATATAAATAACATTTCTGCTGTAATTGGAAGTTCATATATTATTTCTGCTTGGAAATTAATACTGCTAAATCTATTTATGCAATTTATATTTATAATAACATGTGTAAGTTTTGTTATGTTCATTTCAACTATTTGTACAAATAGCATTACTTCTTTAACTATTAATTTAGGGATATTGATGCTCATATCATTAATAACTTATATATTGCCTTTAAAATTTTTAAATAAACTATATCCTATATTGTTTACAACATATAGTTGTGGTACGGATATTATTAAAGGAAATTTAGTAATGAGTTTGAATAGTACAATATTTAGTATTCCTTTAGGAATAGTTATTATGTTAATTTGGAGTATTGTTTGTTACTTTATTTCATCAAAGATATTTAATAAAAGGGATGTATTAATATAAAGAAGGTGATAGGGTGTGGAGTTTAATTAGAAATGAAACAAAAAAAATGATAAGTAAAAAAAGATTTATTGTGGTTTTATCAATGGCTTTTGGCTTAGTTGCACTTGCAACATTTGGAGCTTATAAAAATATTGGTTATGAACTGCCTAAAAAACGAGCTGAAAGGCTTAAAGAGTCAATTAATTATTATGAAGAAAAGAAAAAATATGCGTTGGAAAATAATCAGATTATGCAGGCCGAGAGATATGGTATTTGGGTAGAAGAAGATAAAAATGAGTTAGTTATTAAGGAAGAATTATTAGATAATAGTATTCCATGTAAGGAGAGGCTGAAAAAAGAGATAGATTTTTTGAATAAAAGAAAAGGAGAGGGGACTACACCTAGTTTAGACACAGAAATTCAAAAGTTAAATGATGAAATTTCTGTAAAGCAATACTATTTAGATAATGATTTAGAATATGATTATAATGGTGATGGTACAGCATTTATTGCATTACCAAGTCTTTTAAAAACTATAGATAGATTATTTATAATAGTAATAATAGGAATTTTAGCATCAGATATTATTTCAGGAGAAAATGATCCTGCTACTATAAAGATGCTTTTAACAAAGCCAGTTTCAAGAGGTAAAGTATTAATTTCAAAGTTTTTAACAGTGGTATTTATGTCTAATGTTATAGTCTTAATTTTAGAATTTATAGCATTTATTTTTTTAGGATTAATATTGGGTTTTGGAGATCCATCATCACCTATAGCTGTAGGAACAAGGTATAAAATGGATATGGCGCTTGTAGAAAATACAGGACAATCAATTTCAGCAGTAATTGGAAGTAGTTATTTAGTTACTACTTGGGAATTTACTATAAAGGCATTAATATTACAAACATTTTTAATTACAGCTACCGTTTCCTTTTGTTTTTTAATGTCTACACTTATTAAAAATAGTTCAGTATCAACAGGAGTTAGCTTTATATCTATGTTGATAATATTATGCATAACTGATAAAATTACACTTTTATCAGAACAAGGATTACCTAATATATTAAATAGAGTGTTACCATTTATATTTACATCGTACTTTGATATTACATCAGTTATAAAAGGTAATTGGGCAGGATTATTAATATGTCCACTTATAACATATAAATTTTCTTTATTTATATTAACAGCATGGATTATAGTATGTTACTTAATTTCTCATATTAATTTTGTGAAAAAAGATATAATTTAATATTAAATTATGGAAGGTTATCTTAAAATATAGTTAATTTTGAGGTAACCTTCAATTTTTATTATAGTTAAAAATATTGTCTTAGAAATGAAAATAAAAAGTAACACAAAAGACATAAAAGTTATTTAAAATAAAAATATGCTTATACAAAGTTTTTATGAAAAAGATGGAGGAAATGTTGTGGAGCTTAAAATATTTAATTTCATAGATGAGACTATAAAGCTTTTAGAAGAAGCTAAACCAGAGATTAATGATGTTTCTGAAGAAATAGAGGATTATTTAAAAAAACATTTAGAATCTATGAATGATGGAGATATAAACTTAGTAACGAGAATAAAATCTAAATCTAGTTTAGAGGAAAAAATAATAAGAAATAATTATTATAAAAAATATAAATGTGCAGAGGATTTACTACATAATTTACAAGATTTAATTGGTATACGGGTAGAGTGTAGATTTATAGAAGATGAAGTGAAAATATATGAAAAACTAAGAGAGGTATTTAATGAAAGAGATATAGACGGATATTATTATAATTCACTAAATAAAAATATACGACTTTATTTAGCTGGAGAGCAACCTCAAAAACAAAAAAATGGTTTTGAAATATATAAAATAGATGGAATATATGAAAATGATAAAGCTAAATATAAATTTGAACTTCAAATTAAATCTCTTGTAAATATGTTCTGGGGTGAAATTGAACATAAAGTAATATATAAAAATAAAAATTATATGTTAGGTGATGAGTTTCTAAAAAATATATTAACATCTATAAAAAAACATTTATGCATGATTGATAATCAATTAGCAGTAGTATATAATCATTCAGCTAAATCCAACACTGCAGATTTAGATGTAAGAAAAAAACAAATAGAAACTATGTTGTCTAAAATTATATATGATTCTTTCTCTAATCAGATGAAAAATAGTATAGGATTTATAGTTGACTTTAAAACATCTTCCGATGTGATTGTAAATTATATATTTAGAAGCAGCAATGCAAAAGATTTTCAGGATTATAATCAAACCCTTATTAATATGCTATCTAGAGTAAATGAAATAAGTAAGAATAATATTGATTTTGGTAGAGAATTAGAGTTTGATAGAGATATAAATTTTGAAAGTGAATTTTGCGAGAAATTTGGAAATAAGTTGTTAAATGTTATAAATATTGATTTTCATTGGAATATATTTTTTAAAATTCTTTTTGAAATAGAGTTAGGAAGTAATGCAGAAGATTTTGAAAGATTTATGCAATATATGGAGTATAGATTTTATAATAATGAAGGATTCTGTCAACTAAATGATAATTTTACTAAAGAAGAAAGTGAATACATAAAATGTGAGATGTTAAATATAATAGCAAATGCTTTTGGCAAGGCTACATCTATAAGTTTTATATATGAAAAAAATATATGTAAGATAAATAATGTAATAGAAGAAATGGTGTTTATGCTATGTAAAAATATAATTAGTTTTGAAAAATGGGAAAAAGAAAAAGATGTATATGAACAAATGATATTAAATAAAATATTATTAGAAGTTAATGAATAGTATAAGTTCATTATAAAGAAAATTTTGCAAATAACATCGTAATTAATTATTATGGTGTTATTTGTTAAAATATCTTATGATATAAAACAAATATAGAATTTTAAATTTATGCTTCATAGCTTCATATTTAAAAGTTAAAAGAATAAGAATAATGAAAATGGATAGGGTTATTAATGATTATTACAAGTTAATTTGATTAATCGTAGTAAGGAGTGATTGTATGAAAAGAGTAAACTCTAATCCTTTTATAACTAGTGGATTTGAAAAATCGAAAACAGGGTATAACAATAAAACTATGAGAGTTTCTTCAACTATAATTAAATCATTAATTTTAATAGGTATAACAGTAACTTCTTTTGGAACTACTTGGTCTGTATTAAAAGAGGGTACTTCAGATTTTAATAGTTTGCTTATTATATCATCTATAGCAGCATTTATATTATCTATATTAACTAGTTTTATACCTAAAATTGCAAATGTAACATCAATTTTATATGCTATGTTTGAAGGAGTGTTATTATCAAGTTTTTCTATGGTTATGGAATCCAGTTATCCAGGTATAGTATTTTCTGCTACTTGCTTAACTTTTGCAGTGGCAATAGCTACATTGCTTATATATAGGAGAACACCAACATTAGCTGGAAAGATTAGAAAAGGGGTAACTATAGGTATAACATCAGTTTTTTTATTATATATATTGTCATTTATATTATCTATATTTGGAATTTATTTACCTATATATGGAGGTGGAACTATAGGAATAGGATTTAGTGTACTAGTAGTGGCACTGGCATCTTTTAGTTTAATATTAGATTATGATTTTATATTAAAAAATGTTCAATATGGTGCACCTAAGTATATGGAATGGTATTCTGCTTTTGGATTACTTGTAACACTTATATGGTTATATGTAGAAATAGTTCAGTTAATTGCAAAATTACTTCAGGGTTCTAGAGATTAAAATACACAGATAGAAGGAAGTTTTAATTTAAATTTATACACAATTCTAAAAGATTTATGAGCATATATTACTCTTTAAATATCTAAGGTTTGGGGTAAATGATTTTAAAAGTCAATTTAAAACTTTATATTATATTTTAAATTATAAATTAAGATAATAAAAATATTTTGGTTAAAATTATATTAGATTAAAGTATGGTAAAGAAAAAATTAAAAAAAGTTTAAAATATTTAAATTAAATTTAATATTAATAAAAAAAGTTTACAAAAAATATATTTGAATATTTGTTTGTTAAAAGATATCATATAATATAGGAATATAAAATTGTTTTTTTATTTTATACGCAGAAAATTTTAATTCCTAAAGAATGGAACCAGATTAGAATTTGTTTCAATATATGAAAGTTGTATTAAATTTATAAGTTATCTAAAGTACAATTTAGTTGACTAATTAAAGTGGAGGAATAAAATTATGGAAGAAAATTTGATATCGGAGTATCTAAGAGTTGCTAATAAAACTTTTAAGAAATTAGATGAAGAATTAATTAAATTAGGTTTATATAGAGGACAACCGTCTCTTATAATGGTTTTATATAAAAATGAAGGAGTAAGACAAAAAGAGTTATGTGAGAAGCTTTCAGTTACTCCAGCAACAATGACTAAAATGGTAAATAGAATGGAAAAGTCAGGTTTTATAGTTAAAAAAATAGATAGTGAAGATTTAAGAGTTAGTAGAATATTTCTTACGGAAAAAGCTCATTCTATAAAAAATGAAATTTTTAATTTATTTGAGGAATTCGATAAGCAATGTTTTTCAAATATAAAACAAGATGAAAAAGAAATATTTCAATCAGTATTATTTAAAATAGTTAAAAACTTAAGTTAGTAATCTGTAATGTATTAGAATAAAATTTAGTTTTATTTTGATGCATTTTTTTATTGAAATTTAAGTAAATATTTAATATATAACAATATTTTAAGTACATATTCACATATAACTTTTAAAGGCAATAATTATTGTTTTTTTTAAGTTGACTATTATGTATGTAAGCAATATACTTGTAGTGAAAATGGTGAAGTTATATTCATTTAAATAATTAAAATTCATTTGCTACTATATAATCTTATGGACAACTATAGGGAAACAAGCTCAAATTTAAATTTATTCAATAACCTTAAAATATTTTTATACAAAATATAGTGTTGAGTTCAAAGTGATTCGGAGCATGTCTCATTATTTTAGATATCCAAATTTTTGAATGAATAAATTTAAGAGTCAACTTGGAACCCTATATAGGGAAATAATCTTGAATTTAAATCAATTTATCAAACTTTTATTATCGGCTGAGAAAAGACAAGTACAACTATGGTTAGTTAAAAGTAATGGATGAAACTGAAAATCAGTTTCTTAAAATAAAAAATACGTTTAGTATTATTAGGAACATAGTGAGTGATAATCACCACAACTCTTAACTCTTAACTAAAATAATCTGTTAACTAGTAATAAAATATTAATTTGAATTTTCTCATTTGATAAATTAATAAGTTTAAAATTCAACTGTTAAAGTTTTAATTAGTTGTCCAAATACATATTATTTTTAAAAGCGTATTTTAAAGTAAAAGAGGAGATACTATGCCAAAAATTATTAAAAATTTAGATGAAACTATACGAAAAAAGACTTTTAAACTATTTTCAGAAAAAGGATATGATGGAGTCGATATAAAACTTATTGCAAAGGAATGTGGTATGGCAGTAGGAACATTTTATAATTATTATAGTAGTAAAATGGAATTGTTTATGGATATATTAGATAAGTCATGGAAAGAAACTTTTAAGAAAATAGAAGAAAGTAAAATGGAAAATTTAACTGTTAGAGAAAGATTAGAAGTACAAATTGAAATATTATATGATGATATTGAAAATAGAAAAGGGTTAGGTTTTTATATACAACAAAAATATATATTTAATAGTAATAAAGCAACAGAAATGACTAATCTAAATGATGTCATTGTTTGCAATATTAAGCAAATATTTGAGCCCTTAAGTAAAAAATCTTGTTTTAATGCAATTGAAGATGTAAATGAAAGATTAGGGTATACATTAATACTTCAAATTACTAAATGTCTGGCTATGTATCCAGAAAAAAAATGTGAAAATCTTAAATTTATAAAGTCTTTAATATTATCATTAGTAGTATAATGAAATAGAAATCTAATTGAATTGCAAACTTCTTTTTGTAAATAGAAGATATTGTTTTTATGAATAAGTTTAATGTCTATAGGACATAATAAAAATATAGTGTTAATTGGTAGGCTATTAGATTCACAGTCTAAATTAGTTCTTAATGATTTTAGATTTGTCTAAAATTTATATATATAATAGGCAATTAAACATATTTAGAAGGGAGTTTGTAATTTATGGGTAAAAAAATGCATAAAGGAGAACAACAAAAACTGCTAAAGAAAGCTAGAAATCTTTTAGAACAAGATATGGGGATTACAGAAGTAATGGAGGCTACAGGATTATCACAACAAGATATTCAAAGAGAACAACAAAAAATGAGAAAATAATATAAAGGAAGAACTGCTTTTTAATTAAGGCAGTTTTTTATTTTGCCAAAATTTAGAGTATTAAATTCCGTAGAAATTTATAGAAAAACTAAATGTAAAGGAATAACAAGTGCATTAAATTATATTTAATAGGCTATAAATAAAAAAGGGATTTTGAAAAGTATATATAATTAAGTTATTATATATACTATAAAAAATTATATATATTGATTTTTATTTAAATTTTATAGGTCATTTAAAGGAGTACATTTATGAAGAAAGTAGGAATGAGAAATATAAAAACAGCAGTATCTGTTTTTATTTGTATAGTAATAAGTAGAATTTTTAAATTTTCTTCACCTTTTTATGCTTGTATAGCAGCAGTTATATGTATGCAATCTACTGTAGAAACTTCCTTTGAGGTAGGAAAAAACAGACTTATAGGGACTACCTTTGGTGCTATATTAGGAGTAGTATTTTCTTATATAATGCCTAATAGTGTAATTCTTACAGCATTGGGTATTAGTTTGCTTATATATTTATGTGATGTAATTCATAAAAACAAGTCAACAACTATATCGTGTATAGTTTTTGTAGCTATTATGACTAATTTAAAAGATAAATCTCCATTTGAATATGGGGTAAATAGATTTTTAGAAACAGCGTTAGGGATAGTTATTGCTGTATTAGTTAATAAGTATATTTGTCCGTATTATAAGCGTAAAAAAGAGAAGAGAGATAAATAAAGAACAAATCATTATTATGTGATTTGTTCTTTATTTTTTATAGAGATATAGGGAAACAAGCTCCAATTTAAATTTATTCAACAATCTTAAAATATTTTTACACAAGATGTAGTGTTGAATTCTAAGTGATTCGGAGCATGTTTCACTATTTGGGGTATTCAAGTTTTGGAATGGATAATTTTAAAAGTCAACTTGGAACCCTATATAAACTTAAGGATATATATATAAATTTTTGTTATCAATTGATAAAAAATATAGTCAGTTAAATAGTGAGTAATAATCACCACAACTATTCACAATTAACTCTTAACTAAAATAAGCGTTAACTAGGAATGAAATATTAATTTTAAATTTTCTCATTTAATAAATGAATAAGTTTAAAATTTAATGTGAAACCCAATAGTGTGGTGCAAAATTATTTTACTATAAACTGAAAAGTTGATATTTTATTTAAGGGTTTAGAAAATATACCAAATTTTCACTATAATGAAAATATTTAATTAAAATTTAACGGAAATTATAGACAATAATACTAGTTTCGAGTATTATTAATATTAAGAAAAATGTTAAAAAATAGATAATTTCTATGTTGATGAAGAGGTGTAAATTTTGAAAAAAGATATTGGAAATAAAATAAAAGAACTAAGGTCAGATAAAAAAATGACATTAAGAGAATTAAGTGAAGCTACAGGACTTTCAATAGGTTTTTTGTCACAGTTAGAAAGAGGCCTTACTAGTATAGCTACAGATTCACTTATGAGAATAGCTGAAGCTTTAGATGTGGATTTAAATTATTTTTTTACTAATCCAAAGAGAAAGCATAGAGTAGTTTTAAAGAATTATGAAAAAGAAGTGGCTAAAATAGATAGTTCTATGTTTATAAATTATAACTTGACTACTAATCCTAATGATAAGGCTTTATTGCCAAGATTAATAGAAATATTACCTAATAACATAGAAGAAAATTTAACTCAATATAAACATGAAGGTGAAGAATTTATATATGTATTAGAGGGTGTTTTGACATTATATGTAGATAATGAACAGTACGAGTTATATCCTGGAGACACTGCTCATTATAGTTCACAAATAATGCATAACTTTGCTAATCACACAAGTAAAATAGTTAAAATTTTAGAGGTTCTTACACCAAATCCTTTTAAAGATAAAGAATAATATTTTGAAAAAATGTTTATGATTTTGGAAAATATATTATATGTGATATTAAAAAAAGTTGTCCAAGCAATTCTTTAGTGAGAGAAGAGAAAAAATTTTTAGTAAATTTGGAAAATTTCAAAATGTATGGTAAGTGTGTAGATATTTGTATAAAGTATGCTTACAAAACTAAAAAATATTTTGAAGTTTTATATTTAAAGTTACTTAAAATACTAGAATCAATTGTGTATAATAGATTTAACAAAATTAAAAGAAATCAAACCCAAACTATTTAAGATGATATAATTGAAAAAACACAACAACAACTTTAAATAGGAATATAAAAGGATGGTAAGATAAATGAATAAAATAATTGGATTTATTGGTTCAGGAAATATGGGTAAAGCTATGATTGGTGGAATAATAAAATCTAATCTAGTTAAACCAAATCAAGTTATTATTTCTGATTTAAATGAAAGTAAGTTAGAGGAGATAAAGAGAGAATTTGATGTACTTACTACAACAAATTCTAATGAAGTAGCAAAGAAAGCAGATATATTATTTTTAGCTATTAAACCTAATGTTTATGATATAGTTATGAAAGAAATTAAAAAAGATTTATCTCAGGATAAAGTTATAGTAACTATAGCAGCTGGAAAAACTATACAGGATATTGAAAATGTATTAGGGGAAGATACGAAAATAGTAAGAACAATGCCTAATACTCCAGCGTTAGTAAATGAAGGAATGTCAGCACTTTGCAAGAATAAGAATGTATCAGAAGAAGAATTAAATAATATAAAAGATATATTTGAAAGTTTTGGAAAAGCTGAGGTTGTTTCTGAATACTTAATAGATTCTGTAATAGGGATTAGTGGATCATCTCCAGCTTATGTGTTTATGTTTATAGAAGCATTGGCAGATGGTGCAGTAATAGGTGGAATGCCAAGGGATAAGGCATATAAGTTTGCAGCGCAAGCGGTTTTAGGTTCTGCAAAAATGGTATTAGAAACAGGAATGCACCCAGGAGCATTAAAGGATATGGTTTGTTCACCAGGAGGAACCACTATTGAAGCTGTTAGAAGTTTAGAAAAAAGCGGTTTTAGAGCTTCAGTTATAGAAGCAGTAGTTGATTGTATGAAAAAATCAGAAGAAATGACTAAAAAATAATTATGTAATTAAAACTGTATTATAGGGTTCCAAGTTGACTTTTAAAATTATCCATTCCAAAACTTGGATACCTAAAATAGTGAGACATGCTCCGAATCACTTAAATTTCAACACTACATCTTGTGTGAAAATAATTTAAAGTTATTGAATAAATTTAAATTGGAGCTTGTTTCTCTATAGAAATAGATTGTAATACAGTTTTGATTCTATATTTTCTTAGATACATAAATTAAAATTTTACAATATAATTGATTTATTTGGAATAGGTTTTATGGTATTATTTTATTTTAAGTGTAAGGTTAAAAAATAATAATAAGAGTAAATTTACAATGATTTTAAGTAAAATGTAGTAAGGTTTAAGTTTTTTTATAGTAAATATATTATATTATTTTAAAAAATATAAAAAACACCAAAAATTTTAAAAAAATACTTGCATAACAAAAAGAACTATGATAATATTATTTTTGTCGTCAGGAGCAAAAGTTAAATGATTGACAAGTAAATGTGCGTTTTTAGCTCAGTTGGATAGAGCAACGCCCTTCTAAGGCGTGGGCCAGGGGTTCGAATCCCTTAAAACGCACCATGTATGGTGACCGTAGTTCAGTTGGTAGAGCACCAGGTTGTGGCTCTGGGTGTCGTGGGTTCGAGTCCCATCGGTCACCCCATATATGCGGGAGTGGCTCAGTGGTAGAGCGTCACCTTGCCAAGGTGAACGTCGCGAGTTCGAATCTCGTCTTCCGCTCCAATTTGCGGGTGTAACTCAATGGTAGAGTGCTAGCCTTCCAAGCTAGTTACGAGGGTTCGATTCCCTTCACCCGCTCCAATTATTTTTTGAAGTTACTTGAAAAAATAAGTTAAATATGGTAATATATATATAATTTGATATCGGGGTGTGGCGCAGATGGGAGCGCGCGTGGTTTGGGACCATGAGGTCGCAGGTTCAATCCCTGTCACCCCGACCACTTTTAACACAATTATGCGGGTGTAACTCAATGGTAGAGTGCTAGCCTTCCAAGCTAGTTACGAGGGTTCGATTCCCTTCACCCGCTCCAAAAAAAGATAGCTATTAAGCTATCTTTTTTTGTTGTATAAAAATATTTAGTCTGTTAATTAAATTAAAAGGCAATAATATAAGTTTTTGCATAAGTTTTTATTAAAGTGTAAATCTATAACTATATATATAATTAAAATATTGTTAATAGAGAGGTGTGAATTAGTTGAAAAATATATTTCAGATATATAGAAGAGATTTAAAAATGCTTTTTACAAACTATGTTGCAATTATAATTATTTTAGGATTATGTATTTTACCATCATTGTATGCGTGGTTTAATATTAAAGCTTGTTGGGACCCATATGGAAACACGAAGGGAATTAAAGTAGCTGTTGTAAATAAAGATTCTGGATATAAATTTGATAACATTGATTTGAAATTAGGAGAAGAAATTGTTTCAGAATTAAAAAACAATCATGATATTGGATGGGTTTTTACTGATCAAAAGGATGCAGATTATGGAGTTAATCATGGTAAATATTATGCAAGTATCATAATTACAGAGACATTTTCAAAAGATATTACTTCATTTTTAGAGAAAAATCCTAAAAAACCTCAGCTTATATATAATGTTAATGAAAAAATTAATGCAGTAGCACCTAAAATAACAGAAAAAGGTGCATCTAGTTTACAAGAGACCGTATCTAAAAACTTTATTGAGATGGTTAATGGTATTATATTTGAAAATTTTAATAAAATAGGTGTTGAAATTGAAGGTCAAAGACCTACTTTGAAAAAATTAATTAATGTAATCTCTAACTTAAATAATAATATGGATGAAATTGAAACAGTAGTAAATGAACTTTATGAAGGTTCAATAACCGCTAAGGAATTTATAGATAAAATTGAAAGTAATATTCCAATTTTAAAAGAAACTTTGAATTCAGCAATAGAGGTAGGAAATCAGAGTGAGAAGTTTATTCAAAGAGGTAAAGAAGATATAGACACTATAGCTCCATTTGTAAAAGAAAGCTTAATATTTGTAAGGGATAAAGCTAAAGAAATTAATATAGTGATAGAAGGAATAGTAGACTCTACCAATGGAGTTGAAGTAACCGATGGGCTTAAAAGGATTCGAACATTATTTTATAACATGGATGCAAAGATAACAAACTTAGTAGATACTATAGACAGAATTAACAATGTAGCTAACAATGAAGTTTTAGAGCAATTATCGGCACAATTGAAGAATTTTTCTCAAAGGATTAATGAAAAAATACAAGTAGTAGATCAATTGATTAAAGCTGCAAGCGAAGGTCAAACTATTGGTAAGGATGCTCTAGAAGGATTAAAAGATATAAATAATGATATAATTAACTTTTTAGATGGAAAGATAAATTCTTTTGATTCAGAGATTAAACCAGCATTAGATAATGTTATAAATAAATTAAACACAATAATAGATAATTCGTTGAATTTATTAAATGAAGCAAAGGGAGATATTCCTAAAGTAGAACAAATATTAGAAGTAGGAGAAAAAGGTAGTGAATTAGGCATAGAGGGAATAGAAGAGCTTAAGAAAAATTTACCTTATATAAGAGAAACTTTATCTAAAATTAATGATAAAACTACTATTTTTCAAGATGAAAAACTTGTAGATAAAATATTAGAATTATTAAAAATAGATCCTAATGTTGCAAAAACATTTATATCTACACCAGTGGAACTAGTAGAAAACGATTTATATAAGATTCCTAACTATGGTTCTGCTATGTCACCATTCTATACAGTTTTAGCAATATGGGTAGGTACATTAATTTTATCTTCTATACTAACTGTGGATGTATATGAATTTGACGATAAGAGAATTTTAAAAAATTATGAGAAATTTTTTGGAAAATATTTATTCTTCCTAACAATAGCACTTATTCAGGGATTAATTGTTGCTATAGGAGATAAGTATTTACTTGGATGTTATATTGTAAATATGAAATTATTTATAATATCTACAATAATATCCTCTGTAGTATTTTCTATGATAGTCTATACTTTAGTTTCCGTTTTGGGTAACGTAGGTAAAGCCATTGGAGTTATATTATTAGTACTTCAGGTTGCAGGCTCTGGAGGGACTTTTCCAATAGAAGTAACACCACCATTTTTCCAAGCTATTAATCCATTTCTACCATTTACATATGCAATAGGAGTTATGAGGGAAGCAGTAGCTGGACCGATAAGGGATAATGTGATTTATGATATAAAAATGTTAGTAATATATTTTATAGGTGCGGTATTTATTGGTGTTATTTTGAAAAAACCGTTAGATAATATAACTGAAAAATTTAATAAGAAATTTAAGGAAAGTGGATTGTCTGAATAAAAATAAAGCTGTAAGGTGTATCTTACAGCTTTATTTTTTTAATTAATTATTTTGTTCAATTAATTTTAGTATACAATCATAAGAAAGGGTTTCCTTATCCATTAGTTCGTTAGCTAAAATATTAAGATTATCTATATTGTCTAATAAAAGTGTTTTCGTTTTAAAATATAAAGTATCTATTGTGTCTTTACATTCATCTAACACCATTTTAGCACTAGCATTTTGAATTGATGTCGGCATCTCTGAAAGTCTTAAAAGTCCAAGAGATTTCCCCATACCATATTCAGCTATCATATTGTAAATCATATTACTGCTTTGTTTTAAATCACTATAAGCACCGGTAGTAATATGATTTTCACCAAAAATAAGTTCTTCTGCAGCTCTACCACCTAAAAAAACCATAATTTTTTTTGATAAATACTCTAAATTTTGATAACTTTTATCAGTAGGTAAAGTTAAAGTATATCCACCAGCACCTTTGGTAGTTGGAATAATACTTACTTTTGATACTTTTTCTTCAGGAAGTTCTAACAATGAAATTAAACAATGCCCAGCTTCATGATAGGCTGTTATTTTTTTATCTTCATATTTAAAAGATGAAGTATTAATTTTTTCATGTCCAGCAATTATTGTTGAAAAAGCTGTGTCTATATGTTCATTAGTAATAAAATCACTAGATTCCTTACAAGCAAGTATCGCAGCTTCATTTATTAAATTTTCAATTTTAGCACCGGAAAAATAAGCGGTTTTAATGGCTATATCTTTTATATTTAAATTGTTAAAAGGCTTATTTTTAAGATGTAATGAAATAATTTTTTCTCTTGCTGATACATCAGGGAGACCTATCTCAATATGTCTATCAAATCTGCCGGGTCTTAAAAGGGCAGGATCTAGTATATCTAATCTATTAGTGGCCGCAATAACAATTATACCTTCATCTTCATTGAATCCAGACATTTCAGTCAATAGAGCATTTAGTGTTTGATCTTTTTCTTCAGAACTACCATTAGTGCTATTGCTACGTTTTTTACCAATAGCATCAATTTCATCAATAAAAATAACAGCTTTTTTATGTGCCTTAGCTTTTTTAAATAGGTTACGAACTCTACTAGCACCAACACCTACATAAACTTGAATAAAGTCTGAACCGGATACGGCATAAAATGGAACATTGGCTTCACCAGCTATAGCCTTAGCAAGCAAAGTTTTACCAGTTCCAGGATCTCCATATAAAATTACTCCCTTGGGAACACGAGCGCCATATTTTTTATACTTTTCGGGAAACTTAAGATAATCAACGATATCTTTAACACTTTCTTTAGCTTCTTCATTACCAGCTAAAGAATTAAAATTAAATTTTTCTTTTGCAACTGAAGACACATCCTCTGTATTTAAAGAAGATATACCACCTTTTGATTTCTTTTTAGAAATTGTAGAAATAGTTAAATAGCCTATAGAAATTATTAAAAATATAGAAGATATTGTTTGTAACATATATGTATTTGATTTATCTTTTACGGAAACATTTTTGCTAAGTAATGTTTCTCTTAATGTATTGCTATCTGGATTATCTGTTAAATAGCTTGTCCCATTGTTTAAAAGAACTTCTATCTTAGGAGATGGAACTAAATAAACAGTAGATACGGAATGGGTATTTAAATCATTTAAAAACTCATTATAGGGTTTAAAATCTATTTTTGAACTTTTAAAGCTTATTGCTACCATTATAGAAAAAGATATAAGTATGGTGGCAATTGCTGTAATAAAGTAAATTTTATTTTCATTTTTTTTCACTTATAAAAACCCTCCTTAAAAGTTATTATAGGGAAACAAGCTCCAATTTAAATTTATTCAATAACTTTAAAATATTTTCACACAAGATACAGTATTGAATTTTAAGTGATTCGGAGTATGTCTCACTATTTTAGGTATCCAAGTTTTGAAATGGATAATTTTAAAAGTCAACTTGGAACCCTATATATTAATCAATAAAAAAGGCAATCAAGAATTAAAGGAGCTTGATTGCCGAGGTGAATTATAGTAATTAAAGTTTAAAAATATAAATTTTAAAGATGGCTAATATATTTTAAAAAATTATATTATTATATTCACCAATAACTACAAGCTATAATATAATTATATTTGTTTTGAAAACTATGTCTAATTAAAATCATATAAATTGGTAATGTAAGTTATGGAAATATAGTTAATTAATAAATAGTTAAAAATAAGAACCACGAAATATGAAATTCATGGTTCTTATTTTATGTTATGTATTTTATATTATTTAAAATAGATTTTTCCAGCATCCATTTTTTCGATTATTGCTAAAGATTCTACTTTTATATCTTTTTCTTCAAGAACTTTTCTTCCTGGTTGGAATCCTTTTTCTATAACAATACCTACTCCTACAACATTAGCTTCCCCTTGCTTTATAATGTCTATTAAACCTAGTGCTGCACACCCGTTAGCTAAAAAATCATCTATTATTAGGATGTTTTCACCTTTTTTAATGAAATTTTTTGATGCCATAACAGTATAATCTTTTTTCTTTGTAAATGAATGTACCTTACTTGTATATAGTTCGCTATCTATATTCAATGAATCTGTTTTTTTAGCAAAAACTACTGGAACATAGTCAAAATATTGAGCAGCTATTCCTGCTATAGCAATTCCAGATGCTTCTATAGTTAATATCTTATCTATTTTATGATCTTTAAATCTTTCTTTAAATTCTTTTCCAATCTCATTGAAAAATTTTATATCCATTTGATGATTTAAAAATTTATCTACTTTCAAAATATTTCCTTCTCTAACAACACCTTCAGTTAAGATTTTATTTTTTAAACTTTCCATATTATACCTCCGCCAATAAATTTGTAACATTTAAATTATTATATTAAAAAAATCCTAGACCAATTGTCTGTCTAGGAATATATTAAATAATCGTTTTAAAACTAATCATTTAAATAAAGATATGTATTTATATCTTAACTTTATATTCGTAGTCAGGAATTTCAGGTATCCTGGTAGAAACGCTCAAACCTTAATGTATATTGATATAATTAAGCATATACGAAACTTATATTTAATTTTATATAAGATATATAAATATATTAAATAAAATTATAACACACATAGGTATAGAATTTCAAAAATAAGTTTATTTAAATTAAAAAAGTGTCTTTTAAAATCATATAAAAGACACCTTTTTTTCTTAAATAACTTCTATTGTTTTGAATTGAGGATCATAGGTTCTTATAACTGTTGCTGGAATTCCAACAGCGGTACTATTGCTTGGGATTGGTTTTACTACTACAGAGTTAGCTCCAATCTTAGAATTATCGCCAACAGTTATAGGACCTAAAATTTTAGCGCCACAACCTATAATTACATTGTTTCCTATAGTTGGATGACGTTTACCACTATGATGACCTGTACCTCCTAAAGTTACACCATGATATATTACTACATCTTCACCAACTATAGCTGTTTCTCCAATTACAACACCCATACCATGGTCAATAAAAAGTCTTCTACCAATTTTAGCACCAGGATGAATTTCAATTCCTGTTAAGGATCTGCTAAATTGAGAAATCAGTCTAGCTAGAAAATAAAAGTTATGATTGTATAATTTATTTGAAATCCTATAGAAAAGCAGTGAATATATACAAGGATATAAAAATCCTTCTGGAGTACTTTTGATAGCAGGGTCTTGCTTTTTTATAGTTTTTAAGTCTTCTCTAAGATATTTAAACATTAAAGTCACATCCTTATATTAGTGCTATGAAAAAACATTCATAGAAATATATTTTTCACCACCATCTGGAGAAATTGCTAAGACTTTGTGATTAGGACCTAACTTTTTCGCTATTTGAATTGCAGCGAAAACATTTGCTCCAGATGAAATTCCAAGGAATAATCCTTCTAATTTAGCTAAATCATTAGCTGTTTTGAAGGCATCTTCATCACTGACAGTCATTATTGAATCTACAATTGATGGATCGAAAAGTTTAGGGATAAAACCAGCACCAATACCCTGTATTTTATGAGGTGATGGTTTTTTACCGGATATTACTGCTGAGTTTAAAGGTTCGACGGCAATTATTTCAACAGAGTTATTATATTCTTTTAATTTTTTACCTATACCTGTAATTGTTCCAGAAGTACCTACACCAGCAACAAAGGCAGATAAATTTGGTAAATCGTTTATTATTTCTAGTGCAGTACTTTCATAATGCTTTTTAGGATTATTAATATTTTCAAATTGTTGAGGTATAAAATAATTAGGATTCTCACTAGCAAGTTCTAAAGCTTTTTCTATAGCTCCATTCATTCCTTTACTACCATCAGTAAGAATCAATTCAGCACCATAAGCTTTAATTAAGTTTCTTCTTTCAAAGCTCATAGTCTCTGGCATAACTAGAGCAACTTTATATCCTTTAAGACGACCAATCATGGCTAAAGCTATACCAGTATTTCCACTTGTAGGCTCTAAAATTATAGAGTTAGAATTTAAAAGTCCGTCTTTTTCAGCAGCTTCTATCATTCCAAGAGCGGCTCTATCTTTAATACTTCCTGCAGGATTATATTTTTCAAGTTTTACATAAACCTCAGCCATATCTTTTGAAGTTAATGAATTTAACTTTACTATAGGTGTTTTACCTATCATATCTAAAATGTTTTCGTATAACATAATTTACCTCCTAAAATTTTTAATAATACATTAAGTTAATAGATTAAAGTTTTAAAAATTATCAATTGATAAGTTATTATTTGATTTATAGATTGCAATTCTATATAAAAAGGGTATAAAAAAACTCCGTCTCTATAAATAAGAGACGAAGATTATACTCCGTGGTTCCACTCTAATTGGGTAAAAAAACCCCACTTGAAAATCGAATACAAATTTATATTCTATCGCTATAACAGGCGAACCTGGAAATTCATACTATAAGGCATATTTATATTTAAATAATACCTACTTTCAGAACTCAGCTCAGAAGGGCACTTCTCATAAACCTATATTAGGAGTATTATATTAAATAATAAACCTTAAAGGATTCTCACCAACACCTTTTCTCTGTAAATTAGTATTTATGATACTTTTCTTCTTCAACGCATTTTAAAATTAATGTTATTATAAAACAATTACAAGTATATAGCAAGTAAGAAAAATTAAAAAATCTATTTTAATATTAAATAATAAATTCACTATCTATTCTAATATCAAATAATAAATTGGTTAGCTATTGAAAAATTCAATACTATAAATAATAAAATAATTTTTTGAAATTAACTGGAACTTTCTATTAAATTTAAGTATATTGTTAAGTAGAGAAAGGTATAATGCTTTTTATAATATCCTTGTCAATACAGTGACATATAGACAATGTATTGTAAGTAAGTATTATATAGGGAAATAAGCTCTAATTTAAAATTGTTCATAAATCTAAAAAAATTTTCATTTTAAATTTTTATTAAATTTAAAGTTATTTTGTATTCCTATATCAACTAAAGTAGTTGATAATTAAAATTTATAATAAAATATTATATTATATATAGTATTTAAGGAGTGAAAAATTGTGATACTAAAAAATCAAATAAAATTCTTACAAAGGTCTTATGAGAATGTTGAAAAGTTCAATTTTTACTTAAGTATATCTAATCCTAAGGAAAGTTGTGAAGTAGCCTTAGTTCTGAAAAGACATTATCAGTGGGTTCTCAAAAATTCATTTTGTAAAGAGGTCGAAGATAATCAATTAATAAAATTTTTTAATGATTTAGTTAAAGATTTAAGCTATATACCTGCAGCAAAATTAGAATATGATGATCTTAAAAAGCTTGTAACATGTCACTTTTCTTTAGGAGAACTATACATACAAAAAAATAATAGAAGTTTTGCACAAGAGCATTTTGAAAAGGTTATAGAAGTACTTTCAGTTATTACTAAAGAACAAAGTAGACTTTTTAATATGGTTCAAGATAATAGTGATATTACTATATTTGAGTTGTCTATGTGGGCAAGAAAAAATTTAGGGGATATATGTAGTGATGTAGAAAAGTCTTTAGAGCTTTATGAACAAATTGTAAGCGATAGAGAATTCTTATTCCTAGAGAAAAATAAATGTATATATTATGCAGCTAAAACAATAAGTGATGTGGATAGAGCTTATGATGCAGCAATAAATGTATTAAAGGTTATACCATATTATGAGAATGTAGATAAAGATGTAGTAGTATTTTTAAAAGATAAGGAAAGCTATATAAAATCTTTAGAGATTTGTTATAATCAATATTTAAAAACTAAGGATAAATATTTTATAGATATTGCATCACAATGTTGCAAAGAAACTAAAAAATTTACAATGGAATATCTTCAAAAGGTAATAGAAATTTTAAATGAAACATTATATTCATTAGATTTTAAACAGTGGAAAGTACTTTCTAAAACATTATATGATGGAATAAAAATTGATGATATTTTATTTGAAGGATTTGTGAAGTATTTAAATAATATGCTAATAAAAATAAGTTATAAAAATGGTGACTATAAGTATTTTGATGTTTGTATAGATATTTTAAGAGAAGTATATGATGATTTAGATAATAAAAAGTATAATAATAAATTAGTTAGAGATTTAGAAGAAAACATAATATTTTATTTCATGGTTGCTGCTTTTAATAATGGATTTTATGATGAAAGTATTGAGTGTTCAACAAAATTATTATCAATAAATGAAGTACACAAGATAGATTTTGATATAAATATAATAAATGAAATACTTAGAATTAGTGTAAATAAGTTAATAGGAACTAAGAATACATTAGAAAGTTATCCATGGAGTGATTTAGTAGGTAAATTAAAAAATGTTAGTGAAAAATGCAATATGGAAACTGATATAGAATATAATGAACAATGTAGGATTATGGGAAGAGGCATAAAAGTATTAGAAATATTACCTAAATATATAAATGAAGAAAGTATTTTAGATAAATTAATTGAGGAAAATAGTGAATTTAAAGAAAAAATAGATAAAGAAGAATATGTAATTTTAGAAAGTAGCCAAAAGAATTTAGATTTAGCAGATATATCTGTTGTAATGTTAAAAACCAGCAGTGGAGATTTAAAACAAGACATATTAAACTCAGTAGAAATATATAAAAAGAAAAATTTAAGTAAAGTTTTATTTGTTATAAAAGGGGTAGAACATTTTACTAAAAAAGAGATTGAAGAGTTTAATAGTTGGTTAGAAAAAAGGGGAATTGATATAAATATTTCATTCTATAATGGTAAAAATTACAATGATGTACTTGAAAAAATACAAGTTTTACATCCTAATAATATAACTATGTATAGATATAATGAATTTTATAATAACCTTTCTAAAGAATTAAATTATATAAATCAAGAGTGTGAAGATGAATTCTTGAAAAAAGGTTTAGAAGTTCAACTTATGGAAGAAGCTAGCTTTAAGTATAAAGAATTTGATGATGAAGTTAAATCTAATATAGAAAACTTTAAGAATAGGGTAACTCAAGATACTAATTTATTACAGGAGTATATTAACACAAAAATAAATACTATTGTTCCAGCAGTAATAGAAGAAAATGTTAAAGTAGTTGATGAATTAAAAGAAAGTAAGAATATTAGAGAAGAAGCTAGAAATAAAGTTTCAGAAGAGATTTTAATATGGTATAAAGAAAATATGAATAAGCTTATGAAAAGTCAATTTGATATATTCTTAAGTAAATATGAAAAGATATATTTTAATGAGTTAGAAGTTATAAGAAATATAAATAATAACACTAACAAAGTTATACCAATATCAGAAGAATTTGCTAAAGAATTTAAAGAAATTAAGTTTATAGAAAATCATAAATTAAAAGAAAAAATTTCTATTTGTTATGAGGATTATATAAATAGTTTAGATGATGAAATAAGTTTATTCCCTAAAAAGAATGTTTTGAAAAATTTAACATCTGGGTTATCTACTATATTTTCAAAACAAAATGAAAAAGATGGTGGGAAGTATGAAACTATAAAAAGAGAAATTATAGAGGATTCTATAATAGTTTGTGATAATTTATATTCCGCTATATTCAGTTCAGTGGAAGAATTAACTTTAAAATTACATTTGGAAATAGAAAGTGTATATAAAGAATTATTAGAGAAATTAACTCAATATAAATTGCTTTCAAATAAAATTTTAGAAATTAAAAAAATAGAAAGAGCAGAATTGAAAAATAGAAATAATGAAATAAGTAAGAATATAGAGTTTGTTAATGTTCAACTTGAAAAATATAAGAAACAAATTCTGCAAGGATTAGTTTATAATAAGGGATTTGTTTATAAAGCATAATAAAAATAGTAGAAGGTGTGAAAAAATATACACCTTCTACTATTTTTATTAGTTAGAATTTATTAGACATCAATTTATCTACTAATATAGATAAAAGATTAAGATTTTCTTTCCTTGAACTATGTGAATTTATTATAAGTTCGTTAATATAATCTAAAATAGCCTTAACAAAAGTAGTGCTATAAAGATAGTTAACAATATCCTTTGGGTTGTGTTCAAAGGAGTTAATTATATGGGCAATAGAATTTATTACATAGTCATTTTGTTTTTCTAATAAATCTAAATTTATAGATTCAGTATTAAAAGCTTTTCTAGAACACATATCATCGTACAGTATTTCTATAAGTTTATCCATTCTTGAATTAGTATCAAGTGAATTTAATTTTTTTATTTTATTAAAAGTATAATTCCAACTATCTTCCAGTAGTTTTATGAAAATTTTACTTTTATTAGGAAAATAATTAAAAACTGTACCAATTGGAAGATTGCATTTCTTGGCTATAAGTTTCATATCAACTTTTTCGTAGCCTCTTTGAATAAACAAATCTTTTGCACAATTAACTATACTACTTTCAACATCCTTATTACTGATATTGGGCACTCTCAAACCACCTCATAAATTATTATTTACTTGTACAAAGATGTACAATTTATAAAGTATATAATAATGATTATAGGTTTGGACAAAAGAATTTGTCAACCTAAATAAAATACGCAATAAATTATATTTTAAATTGAATAAATTTTGAATATATAAAACATAATATTCACAAGAGGTGATATTTATGAATAAAAATCAATCAAAAAATGAAAATTTAACTATTCAAAAAGTAAGAAAAAATTCTGAAGGTGATATAACTGATGTGATGCTATCCAATGGAGAAGCTTATCCTGTAAAAGAAGCAATAGATATGACCAAAAATGGAATGATAAATGGAGTTAATGTGGGAAAAGCTAAAAATGGAAGAGAATTCATAAAAAGTAATCCTAATGGAACAGAAGAAGATAACTTAAGCAATAAACCAATATTTTAAAGATATATTCTATTAATATAAAAGAGAAAAGGTGTACTATAAATTAAATTGCTATCTGTCAAAGAGATATGATAGCAATCAATTTATAGTACACCTTTTTATCAATTTTTCAATTTATAGTTAGCATTAGTAACATTAAAATTATCTTTAAGTCCATCGCTTAAATATATTTCATTATCTTTAGTTATAAAAATAGCATCTATATTTTCTAAAGAATTTATGAATTTCAACCCTTCATCACAGCCAAGGGCAAATGTAGTGGTAGATAATGCATCGCCATCGACAGATTTATCACTAATTATAGTTACACCTAAAAGATCATTTTCATAAGGGTAACCAGTTTTAGGGTTAAGTATATGATGATATTTTTTACCATTTTCCTCAAAAAAACGTTCATATACACCAGAAGTAACTATAGATTTATCATTAACTAATAGATTTCCTACAGTGCTATTTGATTCATTAGGATCTTGTATACCTATTCGCCACTTATTACCATCTTCTTTATTTCCTAAAATATATAAATTTCCACCAAGGTTAATCATAGCACTATTAACATTGTGCTTTTTTAATATGTCAGTAAGTACATCTGCAGCATAGCCTTTGGCAATACCACCTAAATCAATAATCATATTAGGATTTTTAAGAAAAATAGTTTTATTGCTATCATCTAAAATAACATCTTTATAGTTTATAAGGGATTTCTTTTCATTAATTTCTGCATCGCTAGGAACACGGGCAGAATCAGTTCCTATACCCCAAAGTTTAACAATAGGGCCAATAGTTATATCAAAGTTTCCATCAGATAAAGAACTATAGTTTATTCCACCTTTTATAATATTATATGTATCATCGCTTACTGAAACTGCTGATTTTCCAGACATAGCATTAACCTTATCAAGTTCTGTATTTTCTTTATTTATACTAACTAGATTTTCCAAATCAGTAAGTTTATTAAAACATTCATCTAATATAGTACTATTTTTTGAATCAAAAATTTGAACTGTACATACAGTACCCATAATAAGTTCAGTTCTTGAAAGTGGTTCTGATGGTGTTTTTGAACAACCAGCTAAAAATAGTATAGATAAAATAACAAAAGTAAAAGAATATTTTTTTAGTTTATTCATATTTTATCCTCCGTTTAATGTATAGAATATAAAGTAAATAAAGTTATATTTTTTTATTATTATATCATAAAAAAGCTTTAGGATTTTAACCTAAAGCTTTTAGAAAACTATAAATTATTTTGTAGGCTTAACTTTAACTGTTTCAGTATTTCCTTTATTAGCTGAATTTAAAGCTTCTTTAGCTAATAACTTAAAATCATTAGATGAAGTAGTTGCACCAGAAATATTATCTATTTCATCTGCATTTCCTTTTTCTATTAATGCAGTGCTAAATTCTTTTGAAAATTTAGCAGGATAAGAATCTGAAGCTTTTTTCATATTTTCTTCATATTCTTTATCTTCACTTTTAAGTTTTCCTTCAGCATTTACATAATCAGATTTAGCTTCTGTTATTTTCCCGTCTGTAATTTTTATTTCAACAAAGCCTATCCAACCATGGTCATCAGCTTCAGAATATTCAGCTTTATAACTTCCGTCTTGTGGACCCTTAGCAGTTGAAGAACCACATCCAACTAATAGTGTTCCTGCTACTAATGTTGCACCTATAATACTAACTAATTTTTTGTTCATAAAAAAACCTCCTGTTAAAACTAAAATAAATTTTATTTTATATTGACTAAAAAAAAACAATAAATTTAATAAATTCAATTTCAAGAATTCTCTATTTATTATTAATTTTATATAAAAAATAAGAAAAAGTAAAGATTATTATAGAAAAATTAAAATAAATTTAAAAAAAAGCTGTATTTAGCCAAATTTGATATGTAATAGTTAAATAGTAGGTTGAAACAGGGAATTATAAAAACTTAAATTTTAAATTATACGAAAATAGCAGTTATTTATTTATCAATTTAAAAAAAGTGAAGGAAGCTAATTCTACTTTGAAAAATTTTAAAATTAAATTATTTTCTATAGGTATATTCATTAAGTATTCACTTAAAAATAATAAAAAACTAGAAAGCAACAAGTTATTTTAGTAAAATAATTATAATAAGGCATATTCATTGTAATTAGGAGCTATTATTTTATTTATATATGCCTAAAACAAATTGATAGGATGGAAAGGTGATATGAAAGTTATAAAAAAATTAGACATTATAATTATAGTTATTCTTTTTTTTATATCCTTTATACCGTATTTGGTATTTTATATGAATAATTCAGGTGGAATATCAGAACAAGTTTATGCAGTAGTAACTAGTGATGGAAAAGTTTTTAAAGAAATAAGACTTGATAATCATGTAGGGGAAGAGGAATTTAAATTAGAAACTAAAAACGGATATAATATTATAAAAGTGATGGATAATAAAATAGGTATAATTGACTCTGATTGTAAAGATAAAGTTTGTAAGCAAGTTGGATATATACATAGAGTAGGTGAAACGGTAGTTTGTTTGCCTCATAAAGTTGTAATTGAAATAAAAGGGAATATAAAAAATAATAATACTGAAGAAGATTTTATATCTGGATAGGAGAATGTTGTGAAAAAAACTAGTAAATTAGTATATATATCATTATTGATATCTCAGGCATTAGTTTTACATATAGTAGAAGGTATGCTTCCTATACCATTTATAACTCCAGGGGCAAGACTTGGATTATCAAATATCATAACGGTTATAGCATTATATACTTTAAGCTATAAAGAAACATTTTTAGTATTGGCAATTAGAATATTACTATCAGTTATGTTTGGGGGAAGCGTATCAAGGCTCATGTATAGTTTAGGTGGAGCAATTTTTAGCTTTATATCAATGGCAATAATGAAAAAAATATTAAAGGATAAAGTGAGTATAATAGGGGTAAGTGTTGTAGGGGCCGTCTTTCATAATATAGGTCAATTAATAGTAGCATCATTAATTGTTGAAACATGGGGCGTTTTATTATATTTACCTATACTTACTATAGCAGGAATTGGAACAGGAATTTTTGTAGGGTTTACTTCATATTATGCTTTAAATCATTTAAAAACCATTAATAAAAAAATTAATAATGGTTTTATGTAAACCAAATGAATTATTTTTAAATTTAATAGATTTAATTAAAAAATGAACTGAACTTTATTTTTTGCGAATAATTAATACAAAACAAAGAATAAAAATTCAGTTTTTTTATAATTTATATAATTTGATTTTAAGTTAATTAGTTTAATATTTTAAAATAGTTAAGTTGCATTTTATTAAAAATACAAATAAAATGCATTATAAACAAAAAATAGTTATATCATGTAAAAGGATAACAGATTAAATGATTGATTTAGTTGAGAAAATTATATAGATTATAAAAAATAATTAAAAGATATAGAATATTTCATAAATAGAGTGTATAATAAAATTGAGTTTACAGAAAATTCTTTGAAAAAGGCAGACTTTAAAAAAATAAACTGTAAATTTAAATTGAAAATAAATAGTATTATAATTATTAAAATTATTTAAAAAGATATTACAAAATTTTAATGATTTTAAAGTCATTGATACTTGAATAGAGAAATATATATAGATTAAGTTGCGAGAAAAGATTTAGACTATTCATATATTTGTAAATTTTTTATTTATAAATATACGAATATAAAATTATGGGGTAGAATAGAATAATTTGTTAATAAAAAGACAAATATATAAGTTGAATACTATATAGTTAATTAAATGTCAAAAATGTAATCATTTACCACTGGATATAAAAGAATCTATTTAAAATTTAAATATTATAAAATGTAATATTAGATTAAGTTATATTAAGGGGTTAAAGTTTTATGTAATAAATAACTTATAGTTTATTAATAGTTAAATTTTTATGTTTAAATTTATACAATCATTAATAAAAGTTAACAATATATCATATTCTATTAATGAGATAGGGATACAAGCTTAAATTTAGATTTGTTCAAGAACTTAAAAATATTTTCATTTTAAATGTAGGTTGAATTTAGGTGCTTGGAAGCTTGCATCACTCTTTTGGGTATTCAAGTTTTAAAACAAATAATTTTTTGAAGGTAACTTGAAACCTTATAAAAAGAAAAACATAAAATTTATACTTAGCTAAAATTACTAAAAAATTTTAGAAAAATCTTATTTTACTTTTATTTTAAATGTATAGATTTAAATATTAATTTAAATACAAATTATTAAAAAATTTTTATTTAGGGGGATTTTAATCATGAGAGAAGTAGTAATTGCTAGTGCAGTAAGAACACCTATAGGTTCATTTGGAGGTGGCTTATCTAAATTTTCAGCTGTAGACTTAGGGGTTTTAACAGCTAAAGAAGCGATAAAAAGAGCTGGAATAAGTGCAGATGTTATAGATGAAGCTATAATCGGTTGTGTTTTATCAGGCGGATTAGGACAAAACGTTGCTCGTCAAATTGCTGTAAAAGCTGGATTAAAAGAAGAATCAACAGCTATGTCAATAAATAAAGTTTGTGGATCAGGTCTTAGAGCAGTTAGTTTAGCAGCACAAATAATTAAAGCTGGCGATGCTGATGTTATGTTAGTAGGTGGAGCAGAAAGCATGAGTACTGCACCATATGTTTTACCAAATAACAGATGGGGACAAAGAATGGGTGACGGAACAGTTGTAGACACAATGATAAAAGATGGTTTATGGGAAGCATTTAACAACTATCACATGGGAGTAACAGCTGAAAATGTTGCTGAAAAATACGGCATAACTAGAGAAATGCAAGATGAATTTGCTTTAAATAGCCAATTAAAGGCAGAAAGAGCAATAAAAGAAGGAAGATTCAAAGATGAAATAGTTCCAGTTGAAGTTCCTCAAAGAAAAAAAGATCCAATAATATTTGATACTGATGAGTTCCCAAAATTTAATATGACAATAGAAAAATTAGCTAAATTAAAACCAGCATTCAAAAAAGATGGCACAGTAACAGCAGGAAATGCATCAGGAATAAATGATGGATCAGCAATGCTAATTGTAATGTCTAAAGAAAAAGCTGATGAATTAGGAGTAAAGCCTTTAGCAACTATTAAATCTTACGGATCAGCAGGTTTAGATCCAAAGATAATGGGTTGTGGACCAATTCCAGCTACAAAAAAAGCATTAGAAAAAGCTAACTTAAAAATTGAAGATATAGATTTAATTGAAGCTAATGAAGCTTTTGCATCTCAATCTATAGCAGTTGCAAAAGATTTAAATTTAAATCCTGAAATAGTAAATGTTAACGGTGGAGCTATAGCATTAGGTCACCCAATTGGTGCATCAGGTGCTAGAATTTTAGTTTCTTTAATTCACGAAATGACTAAAAGGGATTGTAAAACAGGCCTTGCTACACTATGTATAGGTGGTGGACAAGGAACTGCTTTAATTGTAGAAAGATAATAATTTAAAAGTTATACTAGATTTATAAAAGGGGATTAATTAATTTTAATTCCCTTTTTAAAGTGAATAAAATATTAAATTAGTTAAAAGTATTGGTTTTATTTAGAGGTTATATATTAAATAAAATGATTCTCTAAATAGTCATTTTTATTATAAAATTACACTGCATTTGTTAATAAAAGCTTTGCAAGTACTTATTTTAAAGTATTGCAAAGCTTTTATTTTTTTATAGAATATTATAAATATAGGGAAACAAGCTCCAATTTAAATTTATTCAATAACCTTAAAATATTTTTATACAAGATACAGTGTTGAATTCTAAGTGATTCGGAGCATGTCTCACTATTTGGGGTATCCAAGTTTTGGAATGGATAATTTTAAGAGTCAACTTGGAACCCTATATAGGGAAAAAAGCTCAAATTTAAATTTATTCAATAATCTTAAAATATTTTTATACAAGATGCAGTGTTGAATTCTAAGTGATTCGGAGCATGTCTCACTATTAGGGTATCCAAGGTTTGAAATGGATAATTTTAAACCTTGGATACCCTATATAATAATGAAAGGAAAATATAAAAATAAAAGAATAAAAAAATAAAATGAAAAATGTGTTATAAAAATTATAAATCTGGGTTCTATATATATGAGTATAAAAAATTATAAAAGTAAAATAAATATTTATAAGTATTTAAAATGGAAACTATACTTGTGTATATATTTAGGAAAATAAACTTGCATTTAAATTTATTCAATAACTTTAAAATGTTTTTATGTAAAATGTAGTGTTGAACTTTCTAAGTGTTTCCGAGCATGTTTCGCTATTTGGGGTGTCCAAGTTTTCAAATGAATAATTTAGAAAATCAACTTGGAACCTTATCGATTGATAACTAAAAATATAAAAATCAAATTAGGAATTAAACAAAGATAAACATTACAAATAGAACTAGGAGAGGGTTTAACATTTATGGAATTTGAAAAATTATTTAAAGAGTATTATGTGTATGTTGTTAAGCAAGTTATGAAAATTGTTAAAGATCAAACTATAGCTGAGGATTTATCGCAGGAAGTGTTTATGCAATTATATAAAATAAATTGGAATGAAATTGAAAATATTACAAGTTGGTTTAATAAATCAGCTATATATGTTTCATATAATTATTTAAGATCAGAAAAAAGACATAAAGCACGTATAGAAAAAGTAGGTAATTTTATAGAAGAGGATATTGAGATGGTTGATGAACAATACATTCGAAAGGAGGAAATTGAAAATGTACGGACTGTTATGGAAAAATTAAAAGAACAAGATAAAAAACTTTTATTGTTGAGATACTCAGGACTTAAATATAAAGAAATAGCAGAGATACTACAAATAGAAACAGCTAATGTTGGAACAATGTTAGTTAGAGCTCAGAGAAAATTTAGAGATGTTTATAAGGAAAATTGGAGGTAAAAATATGAAATGTTATGATACAGGAATATTACAATCATATATTGATGGGGAACTTTCACCAGAAATGATGAAAAAAGTATCCAATCACTTGGATAAATGTAAGGTTTGTCAGAGTGAATTTGATAAACTACTAGAGTTGAATCAATGGGAGATTGAACTAAGAAATCAAGATATACAAAGAGATCCAATTGATGTTGAAAAAGCATGGAATAAATTAGAATATAATTTAAACAATCAAAATATAATTAGTAAAATTAGAGGAGTATTTATGAATATGAATAAGAGCAAATTGAAAAAAATTACTACAGTTACAATGGCAGCATTAACGATAATGGCTTTACCTATGGCAGCAAAAGGAGTACAGAGTTTATTTTCAACTTATGTGTTAGAAGATTCTATTGTTAATGAAACATTAGTTAGGGAAGATGGAACAGTTGTTGATGGAACTAAAGATGGTCAATTTCAAACTTTAGATGAGAAGATTACAGACAAAGACATTACGGTTCATTTAACAGATTTATATGTTTCAGAATCTAGAGTATCTGTTAACTATAGAATAGAAGATAAAAATGGAAATCTTGTACCTATTGAGTATGATACAAAAGGATTAGACTTAAAAGATGATGGCATTAAAGATGGAAAGCAAGTGGATGATCCTGAATATTATTTAGATAAAAAAGAAGGTACATTCTCAGTACTTACATTTCTACAAAGTGAAGAAGGTCGTTCACCTTTTGAATTATTTAAAGATGGAAATAAATTAGAGATTGGTGTTCGTGAGCTTGGAGAGAAAACAGAAGGAACTATAACATTTGTTGGTTTTAATCCTTTGGAATATCCTGTAAACTTAGATATTAACATTAATAAAATAGGAAGAGTTTCAGGTTCATGGAATGGACAAATTGAAATTAATTCTAATAAATAAGTTCCAGGTAAGTATCAGCAATTGGTTATAAAATGAAATTTGAAAATAAGATATAAAAATATAATTATCATTTAATAAGAGTATAAATTCAAAAGAATATTTATAAAACAAAAAGCATTATTCATAAGAATGGTGCTTTTCCATTCTATAATGGGTTGTTGAGTAAATAAAATTGGAAAAAAATTTCACTGTATATTATAAATATATATACTAAAAATATTTATAATGGATTAATAAAAATATTTTTAGTGAGGTGAATATTAATGAAAAGTAATAAAAGAAGTATGTTTATGATAATATTAGGAATTATAATATTTTTTCTAATAGCAGTTATATCATATTATAGTTATGTTAAATCTAATGTAGATAAATATGAATCGATAATATATCCTAATATAAAAATTCAAGGGTATGATGTAGGTGAGCTCACTAAAGATGAGGCAATAGAATTATTAGATGCAAAATTTGAGATGCCTTTAGAAAAAAGTGCTATAACTATGGAATTAAAAGGTGAAGAAATTATTATTCCTTATAAAGATATAAAGGCTAACTATGATATTAATAAAGTTGTAGAGAAGGCATTTAATTATGGAAAAGATAAAAATATTTATGAAAAATACAAGCTTATAAAAAAGCCACAAGAAGTAAATTTAAATTTAAGCTTTACTCATGATAAAAATATAGTTGCAGCCACAATAAATAAATTACAGGAAAACTTAAGCAAAGAAAGTGTAGATGCAAAAATTTCACTAATTGATGGAAATTTTATAATAACCCCACATATAAATAAAGAAGAAATAGATAAAAATACAATTTTAATGGATATAGAATCACTTATAATCTCCAATAGAAATTCAAATATAAAATATAATATTAAAATTACAGAAAAAACTCCGACTATAACTACAGAGAAATTAAAAAGTATAGATAAACTTATAGGAAGTGCGAGAACTAAAATATCTCCAGGGGATGATGGGAGACATAAAAATATAGAACTTTGCACTAATAGTAATAATGACATACTAATAATGGATGGAAATGCATATAGCTTTAATGAATTAATTGGAAATACTACTGCTGAAAAAGGATATGTTTCATCAAAGGTAATAATAGATGGAAAACTTGAAGATGGAATTGGTGGAGGAATATGCCAAGTATCTACAACACTTCATAATGCTATATTAAATTCTGGAATAATACCTACAGAAAGAAAAAATCATGATATGCCTGTAAGATATACTAACTTAGGGATGGATGCAACAATAGCTTATGATTATATAGATTATAAATTTTCTAACACATTAGGATATCCTATATATATACAAAGTTACATAGAAAATGACGAGGTGGTTTTTAATATATACTCTAATAATTCTTTAAAAAATAGAAATTATGAGTTTTTACAAGAAGTTTATTGGGAAAAACCAATAGAAACAGAGTATGTATTTGATAATACAATCTCCATTGGTGAGATGAAAATTAAAAATCCAGGTAGTATAGGTTATAAAGTAAAAACTTATAGAAATGTATATGAAAATAGTGAATTAATAGAATCAAAACTTTTATATGATGATTATTATAAACCTGTTAATAAACTTATTCTAAAGCATGAGTAGCTCTAAAAGTTATATAGATAAGAAAAGTAAAATTTAAGTCTACATATAAATTAAAAAATTTGTATTGAGTTTATAGATTTTAAATCTACATAAGATAAAACTTTTGACAAATATTTTCAAAAGTTTTGTTTTTAAGTTAAATATTAATTTAAATAAGAAAATCAAAGATAATTTATAAAATTATTTAAAATCAGTTAAATTTGTAATAATTATGACACTGGAAAAGTGTTATGTATATGGTATACTTATAGATGAAATTATGATAAATTTATTTAATAGTTATTATAGGAATTTAAAATCACCATTAACTTATACCTGAAAGATTTTAATTTCTAAAAGGGTTATGATAAGATTATAGTTCTTTAATAAAGCTAACTTTAAAATGATAATAAATATTAAAAATCAACAGATAAATTAAAGTTTCGGCTTGTTTCACTATAATACTTTAAGTTTTTTTAAAAATTATGAAAGGAATTTTATTATATGGGCGAGGACTTAAAAAAAAATAAAAAATCAAAAATTAAAAAATTAAAAAATAATAAAAAACTAAAAATTGGAATGGCAATTTCTGCATTAGTAGTAGTTATTGCTATAGGTGGTGGAACTGCATACGTTAAAAGTACAGTTTCTAAATATGAAAATGCTATATATCCTGGTATGAGAATACAAGGTATTGACCTTTCAGGAAAAACAAAAGAAGAAGCTGTAAAAATTATAGACCAAAATTATAAAGCTAATATGGAAAAGAAGAAGATTGTAGTAAAATCAGGTGGAAAAAGCTATGATATAAATTATAAAGATTTATCTTTAAAGTTTGACTACGAAAAAACAGTGGAGGATGTCCTAAAAGAAGGTAAAAACAATTCTACATTTGAAAAGTTTAAGATGATAAAAAATGGTGAAGCAAAAGATCATGAGATTAAATTTACTTATGATGTAAAGCCAATAGATGAAAAAATAAATGCTATTGCAAGTGAGCTTAATAAACCTAAAACTGAAGCTACTATATCTGGTTATGGCGGTAATTTTGATATAACACCAGAACAAGTAGGATCTAAGTTAGATACGGAAAGCTTAAAGGCAGAAATAATTAATAAAATGACTAAATCTAGTGCTTCTGAAAAGGAAGTTGTAGTAGAAGGTAAAATGGTAGAGGACAAGCCTACCGTTACTAAAGATGAGTTGGCTAAAATAGATACTTTAATATCAACTTATAGTACAAACTATAGTCCTTCAAATTATAATAAAAGTGTAAACATTGAACTAGGAGCTAGCACTGTAAATGGAACATTATTAATGCCTGGAGAAAAATTTAGTTTTAATACAATAGTAGGAGATACTACACCGGATAAAGGGTATATGTCTGGAATAGAAATAGTTGGTGATAAATTAGAAACTGGATATGGTGGAGGAATATGTCAGGTTTCAAGTACCTTACATAATGCAGTTTTAAGAATGGGTATTTTACCGGATTCTAGATTAAATCATAATTTGCCAGTATCTTATGTTCCTTTAGGATTAGATGCAACTATATCTTATGGTGGAGTGGATTATATATTTACTAATTCGACAAACTATCCCATATATATAGAAGGTGTTGCAGGTGGAGGAACAGTTACTTTTAATATGTACTCTAACTCAGCTGTAAAAACATCTAAAACTTATGAGTTTACTAGTGAAGAATATGATACAATACCAACAACTACAGAATATAAAGATGACTCTACATTGGCAGCAGGTAAAGAAGAGGAAGTGCAACATGGATCTATTGGACATAAAGTTAAGGCCTATAGATTAACATATGAGAATGGAGTATTAATAAATACTGAGTTAATAAATACTGACACATATCAACCGCAACCTACAATAATTAGAAGAGGTACGGCAAAGGCTGAAACAAAAAAAGAAGAAACTAAAAAAGACGAATCCAAAAAAGATGAACCTAAAAAGGAGGAATCTAAGCCACAAGATTCAAAGCCAGACGATTCTAAACCAGAAGATTCAAAACCGAATTAATAGTTATATAGATTAAATTAAAAGAGCATCCAGTTATAAGGAGGCTCTTTTAATTTTAAATAATATATATTAATGTTTTATATTGCTAATAATATTTATAAAAAAGAATATTATTATGAAAGCAACAAAAATATCTATAATACCTTTTGTAAAAGATGAGGCTATGTTAAATACAACTAAAAGACTTTGTCTTAAAGAATATATTCCATATTGAAAGATAGATATTGTTGAAATTATTAAAGTTACGATGCTTCCACCTATACATAAAAGTAAAGCTATTTTCTTTAAAAAAACAGTATTTTCTTTATTGAGTTCAAGTATTTTAAGCATTATAAGAATGGTAACTCCTATTATTAAAGCTTCTAAACTATTAATAAAAATTAATGATGTTGATAAAAAATAACATAATAAAATCAATGATTCTGTTTTTAATTTAGTTATTTTTTTATGGGAAGGTAAAAATATTTTCCTTGTTGAAAAAGTTATTCTTAAAAATAAATCAAAAATAAATAAAATTAATAATATATTATTTATAAATAATGCAATATTACGCAATAGGTATCACCTCAATATTAATTAAATTTAGATGGGAGCTTGTTTCCCTATATGTATGATAAAATAAGAGTCAATTTTAATTCAATTATAGTTTATGCACATAATAAAAAAATAGGTATATATATATTTAGAAATTTTTAACAACAATTAACAACTTAAATTAAATTATTAATTATAATACAATATTCTAACTATAATGTAAAATATATATTTATATAGAAAGAAGGTAATTTTATGGATTTAAAAAGAAATTTTACTGAATTTGAAAAAGTATTACTTTCTATGGAAAAACCATCTACTTATTTTAATGAATTAATTGATAAAGGTGAATTTCCAGAGGAATATCCTTTTGATATGATTAGTGAGTTAAAAGATGTTCCTCAATCTAAGGAACATCATCCAGAAGGTAATGTATGGAATCATACTATGCTAGTTGTAGATAAAGCAGCTGTTTTAAGAGAAAAAAGTAAAAATCCAAGAGCTTTTATGTGGGCAGCATTACTTCATGATATAGGAAAAAAACCTACAACAGTATTAAGAAAAGGAAGATATACTGCTTATGAACATGATATAGTTGGGGCCAAAATGGCAGAAGAATTTTTAAAATCATTTACAAATGATGAAAAATTTATAGTTACAGTAAAAAATTTAATTAGATATCATATGCATATATTATTTATAGTTAAAGATATGTCATTTAAAGATGAAAAAGGAATGATTAAGAATGTTGATTTAGATGAATTGGCACTACTAGGTCTTAGTGACAGATTAGGTCGAGGATTTATAAGTAAAGAAGCAATTGAAAAAGAATATAAAAATGTTAAAATATTCTTAGAAAAGAGCAATAAAATAAAAAATAATAGTAAGAATGAATAGTTTTAATATAACCGGTCTAAAAATTAATTTTTAACAATATTTTTAGAAGAAAAAGTGGAAAGGACGTTATTTTGTGAAAGAAAAGATATTAAAAGCTTTAAAAGAAAATCCAGATAAGTTTTTATCGGGAGAAATGTTAAGTAAGGAACTAGGAATAACTAGAGCAGCTATTTGGAAACATATAAATTCCTTAAAAGCAGAAGGATATGAAATAGATTCTGTTTCTAAAAAAGGATATAGATTAATAGATGTTCCAGATTTACTTACTAAAGATGAAATCTTGCCACGTTTAAATACAAAATATATAGGAAAAACATATGTTTATCATTCTAAAATAGATTCTACCAATAAAAAAGCAAAGGAATTAGCTACAGATGGGTTTGATGAAGGAACAATTGTTATTAGTGAAGAACAAAGCTTAGGACGAGGTAGGCTTGGAAGGGTATGGTATTCACCAAAAGGAAAAGGCATTTGGGTTAGCATTATATTAAAACCTAATATACCAACTATGATGGCACCAAGAATTACACTTATTGGCGCGGCAGCAGTACATAGTACATTAGAAGAGTTTGGCATAAAAAGCGAAATAAAGTGGCCTAATGATATAATATTAAATAATAAAAAAGTCTGTGGAATATTAACAGAGATGAGTGGGGAAATGGATAAACTTAATTATATCGTTATGGGAATAGGTATAAATGTAAACACAGAAGAAAATGAACTTGAAAATGAATTAAGTAAAATCGCTACATCATTAAAAATAGAATATGGGGAAGAAGTATGCAGAAAGCAATTGCTTTGCAGTTTATTAAAGCATTTTGAGGATTTTTATGATGATTTTAAAGAATATGGAACCTTAGAAAATGTAATAAACATATGTAAGAAGAATTCAATTTTAATTGGAAAAGAAGTAAAAATAATTTATTATGGAAAAGAAGTTGCTGCTAAAGTAATAGATATAGAAGATGATGGAGAATTAATTGTTAAGTATGATGATGGTACTGTGGGAAAAGTTCTTTCAGGAGAAGTTAGTGTTAGAGGTCTATATGGATACGTTTAAAAATGTTTTAGAATAGTTTAAAGAAAATTATATAAAATAAAAAGGGCGAATTCTAAAATTATAAATATTATTTTAGACGCCCACTTTTATTTTATTCAGTAAAAAGTTTTAAATTAACTTCTATTCCAGATGGAAGTAAATCTAAAATTATATATGAATAAAATCTTTCTTTTCTTTTACTAGAAGGAGAGCCAGGATTTATAATTAAGGTTTTGTCTCTTGTTGTAATGAAGGGCTTATGACTATGACCAAAGATAATTATATCTAAGTTTTCATTTTCAAAAGTTGCATATACATTATCTAAGGTTGATTTATTATCTCCATGACCATGGTAAATACCTATTTTGTAATTTTCTAAAGTAATAATTTCTTTTTCTTTTAACACTTGTCTTGTTTCCTCTTTATCGTTATTACCGTACACTGCAATAACATTAAAATGTTTTTTTATATAAGGAAGAGTTTTAGAGTTAGTAAAATCCCCGGCATGGATTATTAAATCAACATCTTTTAATTTTTTTTCTATTAAATTTTCTATTTTACTCAAATGCTTTCTAACATGGGTATCAGATATTACTGCTACTCTCAAATTTATATCACCACCTTATTATAGTGTATATAGGGAAATAATCGTAAATTTAAATTTTTTTATTAGATGTATATTAACTTGTAGATTTTACAAAATAAATCTATTAATTTTATCTTATTAAAGTATACTATTATATGTTACTTTACATATAATGTAATAAAAGGTGCTTAAGATGTTTTTTTACATAATATATGGTATTATATACTAGTATGTATAAAGTGTGTATGTTAAAACATATTACCTTATTTTTAGGGTATATAGTATGTTTATTTTAAATTATAAAATATTATAGTGTACTCTAATGGAGGATTATAAAATGCTAATACTTAACTTTTATTTAATTACTGTTATATTTAGTATGTTAACAATAATGCTTATATTTTATGCGCTTAATAATAATGAACAATTTCAATCAAAAATGTTCGATATGATGTTAAATAATGAAAATATTGAGGATGATGATTCTAATGATTTTATTGATTTCATTATCTCTATATATGTATTGATACCTATTATAAATATTATAGCGTCTATAGCATTATTGACAACCTTATATAGCAAGAAGAAAAATTAAATGCTACAAATTAAAAAGAGTTTGTAGCATTTTTGTTGTATAAAAAATTGAAATTTGTGTTTTAGGATGGGATAAAAATGAAAACAATTGGACAAATGAAAGAAAAAACTATACATAGACAGTTAAAGGAAATGTATTCTGAAGAAGCCGGAGAAATAGAAGTTACATATTTGGATTATATTGTTGATGTAGTAAAAGATCATATCATATATGAAATTCAAAGTAAAAATTTTTATAATATAAAAGAAAAAATAAAAAAACTTTGTGTGGAAAATAAAGTAGTACTAGTACATCCCATAGCAGTTGAAAATACTATAATAACCTTGAATAAAAAAGGGGAAGTTATAAGGAGAAGAAAGTCACCTAGAAAGGGACGGGTAGAAAATATTTTTGATGAATTGGTTTCTGCTCCAGAGTTCATCAATGAAAAAAATTTAACTATACAGATATTACTTATATCAAAAGAAGAATTTAGAATTGATGATGGAAAAGGATCTTGGAGAAGAAAAGGTATATCTAAATTAGATAATAACCTAGTGGGAATCTTTGAAACTATAAATTTAAATGGACCCTATGATTATCTGAGATTTTTATCTAAAAAGAGTGTGAATTTTACCAATAAACAATTGGCTAGTGAATTAAATATTTCCATAGGAATTGCTAGAAAAATTACATATACACTTAAAAAAGCAAGTATTCTAGATGGAAGTGAAAAGATAGGTAGAGAAATTTTATACAAAATAAACAAATTTTAATATTATAAACAGTTGTTTAAAAAACTCGATATTTGTAGTATAATGAAGAAAATAGTGTATCACAAAAATGAAAGTATACTACACGGTAATCTTTTAAATATATTAATGTTGTGCATTTTAACAAAAATGTATTTAAATGTATAAAATATTTAAAATAGTGAATCATTTTAAAACACTAATTAATAAAATGTACTAATTAATAAAAGTTATTGAAAAGTGTGAAAAAAGAAATTATACTTAGTTTAAAGAATAACTAAATATAAAAATAATACTAATTTATTATTTTTGAAGATGCATTAAACTAAAAATTTAAATGTGATATGGAGTGATTAAGTATGGATATGGAAAAAGAAGTACTTTCAATTATTAAAAATAATACATTAACTTATCAAATGAAAGTTATATCTTTAGCAAAACTAGCTGAAAATAGTATTAATATATTAAACATTAGTGATGATATAAAAAATTATATGGATGAAGGTGTAATTTGTGACTTATGGGAAGGAAATGCACCATACAGACCTAGATATATAGTTCCAGATTATGAAAAATTCATGGTGGAAGGTAGTGAGTTTCTAGGTATAAAACCACCAACAAATATATGGGAAGCAACTCACAGTTTATTAATGCTTTATAAACATGTTCCATCAGTGACTACATTCCCAGTTTATGTTGGAAACTTAGACACACTTTTAGAACCCTTTGTTAAGGATGAAGAAGAAGCATACAATGCAATAAAATTATTTTTAATGCATATTGATAGAACAATAACAGATTCTTTCTGCCACGCAAATATTGGCCCTATGGATACTAAAGCAGGAAGATTAATTTTAAAAGCAGAAAGAGAACTTCAAAATTCCACACCTAATATAACATTGAAAGTTGCTGAAAATACGCCAGATGAACTTATGGTAGAGGCTGTTAATACTGCACTTAGTTGTGCAAAACCAAGTTTTGCTAACCATGAAATGTTCACTAGTGATTTAGGAAATTACGCAATAGCAAGTTGTTATAATGGATTAAATATTGGTGGTGGAAGCTATACTTTAGTAAGGTTAAATCTTGCAAAACTTGCACCAAAGGCAAAAAATATAGATGAATTTATGAACGAACTATTACCAAAATCAATTCAATCTATGTTAGAGCTTATGGATGTTAGAGTGAACTTTATTGTGGAGGAAAGTGGATTTTTTGAATCTAATTTCTTAGTAAAAGAAGGATTTTTAAATAAAGACAATTTTACTGCAATGTTTGGAATGGTTGGACTTGCGGATGCTGTAAACTATTTTGTAGGCTCAGAAAAGCAAGAAGATAGATTTGGATATTCAAAAGAAGCTAATGATTTAGGAATAGAAATTATAGAGAAAATGCAAGAGGTAGTAAACCTACATACAAATGAGCATTGCAAAGCAACAGATGGAAAGTATGTATTACATGCTCAAGTAGGTCTTGATAGTGACAAAGGAGTAGCTCCAGGTTGTAGAATTCCAATAGGAGAAGAACCTCCAATACATGAGCATTTAATTCAAAGTGCTCCATATCATAAATATTTCCCATCAGGAATAGGTGATATATTTAAATTTGATGAAACAGCTAAGAGAAATCCTAAAGCTATAGTTGATATTGTTAGAGGAGCATTTAAGTTGAATTTAAGATATATTTCATTATACTGTGCTGATTGTGATGTAATAAGAATAACTGGATATCTTGTAAAAAGATCTGATATAGAAAAATTAGAAAAAAATGAGCAAGTTCTAAATGATACAGTTGTCTTAGGATATGGAGCAGCTAAAAATGCTAAGATATTAGAGAGAAGATTAAGGAAAAATGAAGAATAATAAAGCTTTAGTAAATAAAATAATTCCATTTAGTTCTGTAGACGGAGAAGGAAATAGAATGGCAATATTTTTACAAGGGTGTAATTACAATTGTTTGTATTGTCATAATCCAGAGACTATAAATTTATGTATAAACTGTGGTAAGTGTGTTGAAAGTTGTAACTATGGTGCACTTACCATGGTTGATGATAAAGTTAATTATAACAGGGCTAAGTGTAAAAATTGTGATTGTTGTATAGCTGCCTGTGATAGAAATAGTAGTCCAAAAGTTTTGGAAATGACTGTAGATGATATTGTTAAAGAAATAGAAAAAGTTAAATTCTTTATATCAGGAATAACAGTATCCGGTGGGGAGTGTACTCTTCAAAGTGAATTTCTTTTAGAATTATTTAAAGTGGTTAAAAAAATGGGGTTAACTACATTCATAGATACAAATGGATCAACAAGATTATATGAGAATCAACAGTTGTTAGAAGTAACAGATAAAACTATGATAGATTTAAAAGCCTTTAATTCGAAAGAAAACAAAGAACTTGTAGGACTTGGAAATGAAATGGTTTTAAAAAACATAGAAGAACTTGTGAAAAAAGATAAAGTCTATGAAATAAGAACAGTAGTAGTTCCAGAACTATTGGATAATGAATACACTATAGATATGGGAAGTAAACTTATATCAAAAATAGATAACAATATAATTTATAAATTAATAAAATTTCGTAGTTTAGGGGTAAGAGAAGAACTTTTAAAAGCATATACACCTAGTCAAGACTATATGAATAAATTAAAAGAAATAGCATTGAAAAATGGAGTTAAAAATGTTCTAATTGTGTAAAAATAATTTTTAAATTTAAATAAAATTAAATTTTAAAATATATAAAAATACATGAGTTTGACATTAATAATTAAAAAATAGCGCATAATATTATGTCAAAATAGAAAAAATAAATTTAAAATAAAAGATTTTCCACTTGACATTTCAATTGTGTCAATATAAAATCATATATAAATAAAGCAAATAAATAAAAACTATGAAGAGAAGAGTATATATAAGAGGTAGTCTTAGCGAGTTGGTGGTGGTGAGAGACCAATATGAAACTTATATAGAAGAACATCTCAGAGTTTCTAACCGAAATTGTTATGAAAGTAGGCTTAGACGGAGTCAAACCGTTATAGATTGAACAGTATCGATTAATATCTGTACTGATGATAAGTTGGTCATTTTATGACAATTTGGGTGGTACCGCGGAATTGTAACCTTTCGTCCCTTTTATTAGAGGATGGAAGGTTTTTTTATATTTAAATTTATATTAAAGCTAAAAAATAAAGTTAATTAGATTAAAAATAGATACATAAGTAAAGATTTTTAATCGCAATTTAAAGGAGGATATAGATATGGAAAAAATACTTGTAAAACAACTTTACAGAGAATCTGAAAAATACGCAGAACAAATGATTTCAATAAGTGGATGGATTAGAACTTTAAGAGCTTCTAAAAACTTTGGTTTTATAGAAATTAATGATGGAACTTTCTTCAAAAATGTTCAAGTTGTATTTGAAGAAGGATTAGAAAATTTTAAAGAAGTATCAAAATTAAGTATTAGTTCATCAATAACAGTAGAAGGAAAATTAGTTTTAACTCCAGGAGCTAAACAACCTTTTGAGTTAAAAGCTGAAAAAATAGAAATAGAAGGATTATCAGATGCAGATTATCCACTTCAAAAGAAAAGACATAGCTTTGAGTTCTTAAGAACAATAGCTCATTTAAGACCAAGAAGTAATACTTTCTCAGCTGTATTTAGAGTACGTTCATTAGTAGCTTTTGCTATACACAAATTCTTCCAAGAAAGAGGATTTGTTTATACTCATACTCCAATAATTACAGGAAGTGACTGTGAAGGTGCAGGAGAAATGTTTAGAATTACAACTATGGATCTAAACGATATTCCTAAAACAGAAGGTGGGGAAATAGATTATAAAGAAGATTTCTTTGGAAAAGAAACAAACTTAACAGTTAGTGGTCAACTTGCAGCAGAAGCTTATGCATTAGCATTTAGAAATGTTTATACTTTTGGACCAACATTTAGAGCAGAAAACTCAAACACAGCAAGACACGCTGCTGAGTTCTGGATGGTAGAGCCTGAAATAGCGTTTGCTGAGTTACAAGATAATATGGAACTTGCAGAAGATATGATTAAATATATCATAAGCTATGTATTAGAAAATGCTCCAGAAGAAATAGAATTCTTTAACAGCTTTATCGATAAAGGATTAAAAGAAAGATTAATACATGTTGCTACATCTGAGTTTGGTAAAGTATCTTATACAGAAGCAATAGATATACTAAAGAAATGCGGAAAAGAATTCCAATATCCAGTAGAGTGGGGAATAGACTTACAAACAGAGCATGAAAGATACTTAACAGAAGAAGTATTTAAAAAACCTTTATTTGTAACTGATTATCCAAAAGAGATAAAAGCATTCTATATGAGATTAAATGAGGATCAAAAAACTGTTGCAGCTATGGACTTATTAGTACCAGGAATAGGAGAAATAGTTGGAGGAAGCCAAAGGGAAGAAAGATTAGATGTACTAGAGGCTAGAATAGAAGAATTAGGACTTAAAAAAGAAGATTACTGGTGGTACCTAGAATTAAGAAAATACGGCGGAACTAAACACGCTGGATTCGGACTAGGATTTGAGAGAATGATAATGTACGTAACAGGAATAAGCAATATCAGAGACGTAATACCATTCCCAAGAACTACAGGAACTGCAGAATTCTAATATAAAAAATATAATAATATCAATAATTAAGAGGGATGAGTCCTAGACTTTGCCCTCTTTTTTGACCTCTATAGAATTTTAATATATTAAAAAACATACTAGATTATAGAAGGTGAGCAAATATAAAAAAGTTAAACCTAAAGTAAAAGGTTTAACTTTCTAAGTTTTCTATGTATTTATTTTGATGTATTTTTTTTGATTTTATCTAATAAAACAATAGCTTCTGCCAAGCCTAAGAAAAAAAGGCTATTTACAAATGAAAGTGCTATTATACTTATTCCATAAACCCATCTTAAAGGATGTGGATCACGAGCATAATGATAACCGGGTATCGGAGTTGTTAATGTAAAAATTACAATAATTCCCATTATTATTCCGCCTATAAGCACGACTTTGCCCATTATATTTAAAGCTTTTCCTATTTTATTTTCGCTATAGTGATTATCTATCGTTGTACATTGTGTTTTTTTACTAACACCTAAAATTTTATTTACGTCACTCATTTTAACCCCCATTATTCTTTTTGATTTGAATATAGAACTATAAAGAAAACTAAAACACATATGGTACTAGCTAGTTGAAGAAAGTTTAATGTTTTACCTATTAATTCTATATAATCTATAATTTCTAATGATATAAAAAAGTAATATAATGGTGAAATAGCACTTAATATCAAACCTATAATTGCTAATAAAGTTGCATTTTTTAATTTCATATTTTATCCCCCTGTTAATTTATTCATACTGTTAAGTTAATATGAGCATTGTTCTTCTCCTAATTAAAGAAATTAAATAAATTTAATCTAAAAAAGTATTTCACTATAAAAATAAAGAAGAACAATGAATAAAAATAAAATTAAATATTTTCCTTGTATAATGATAAACTACATAAGTTTAAAGGTTTATTTATATTTACTTAACAGATTTAAGTTATATTTTACCTTTATTATTATACCATAAATTATTTTATTTTCAAATTATGTAAAATATTAGAAAAAATATTTCTGTATATTTCAAGAAATGAGTATAGTATTATAAATATAATTTCTTAAAATTACAAAGAAATATACAGATATGTTATGTTATAATAAATAAGTTAAATTAAAAATAAGTAATAAGGTGTGTTGATATGGAAGATTTAAGAAATACAATTGAAGAAATTTTAAATGAAGAAATTATAAAAATAGTTATTAGTAATAGGAGCAATAAAGAGATTAAATATAATAAGATAAATTTTACATTGAAAGAAAATAGTAAAGGTGAGTATTATCAAATAGAGCAGTATACAGATAAACAGGTATTTCATGAAAATATTGAAAAAAACATGATAAAAGAAAAGTTATTAGAATGTATGAATTCTAATTATAAGCAAATGTCAGCATGGTCTACCGAAAGTAATTTTGAAATGAAAATATCTAAAAAGGGAAAAATATTTTTAGGAAAAAAGAAAAGTGATAACTCAAAACTTATTAATAAAAGCCATAATAAAGAAAAAAATTACATACTTAAAGAAGGAATGATTATTGAACCACTTATTGATTTAGGCGTTTTCACTAAGGAAGGTAAGGTGATTAATTCTAAGTATGATAAGTATAAACAAATAAATAGATTTATAGAGATTATTGATGATGAAATAAAGAAAAATAATTTTGAAGAACTTACAGTTTTAGATTTTGGGTGTGGTAAATCATATTTAACATTTGTATTGTATTATTATCTTGTAGAAATTAGAAAAATTAAAGTTAAGATGATAGGATTAGACCTTAAAGAAGATGTTATAAAAAAATGTAATGATATAGCAACAAGGTATGGTTATAATGATTTGCACTTTGAACTCGGTGATATAAATGGATTTAAATATAATAATAAAGTTGATATGGTAATTACATTACACGCTTGCAATACTGCAACAGATTATGCACTTTATAATGCAATAAAATGGAATAGTAAAATGATTTTTTCCGTTCCTTGCTGTCAACATGAGTTTAATGATCAAATGAAAAGTGAAGATCTAAATATATTAACTAAATATGGAATAATACAAGAAAGAGTTGCTGCACTTATGACAGATGCAGTTAGGGCTAATCTATTAGAAGCAGCAGGATATAAAACTCAGCTTCTAGAATTTATTGATATAGCACATTCACCTAAAAATATATTAATTAGAGCATCAAAGGCAAATATAACTAATAATAAAAAAGAAAAAGCTTTAAATGAAGTTAAGGCATTAATTAAAAAATTTAATTTTAATCCAACTTTACTTAATTTGCTTAAAAAAGACGATTTGATTTAAATTGGATATAAGGCTTCTTAATTATTTTAAAGTTTTAGGAAAGATTATTTTTCTTAATTTAAAATAGAGTGTTAATAAATAAGTTATAAGTAAATATATTAGCAAAATATTCCTAAAAATATTTACTTGTGATAAAATATAAATAATACATATTTTAAAGTACTTATTGTTTATATTCGGTTTAATTAGTAATATGAAGTATATTTAAGTGTAGAATTAAGCAAGTGGCAAAGGGAGGAGATTTAAAAATGGGGATGATATCTAAAATGCAAAAGAGAAAAAAAGAAGAGAAAAAAAAAGCAAAAAGAAAACAAAGAGGGATAGCAGCTACTACTGCATTAATTGGATCTGTTATAGGTGTAGTAGGTGGAATTTTATTTGCACCTAAACCAGGAAAAGAAACTAGAAAGCAAATTAAAGATAAAGCTAAAAGTGCTAATGAAACTTTAAAAGGTAATTCAATTAAAATAAAGGACAATGTTTCAGAAGCAAAAGAAAAAATTAATTCTTATTTAGAGGAAAAGAAAAAACCAAATTTTTATGTTGAGAAGATAGAGAAATGTGAAGATATAGAATGTGAAGATATAGAATGTGAAAATGAAAATTGTGAAGAAGATATTTGTAAAGAAGAAGCTTGTAAAGATAAAGTTTGTGAATCAGATATATAGGGAAACAAGCTCCCATTTAAATTTATTCAGTAATCTTAAAATATTTTTTGCAAAATTTAGTGTTGAATTCTAAGTGATTCGGAGCATGTCTCACTATTTTAGGTATCCAAGTTTTGAAATGGATAATTCTAAGAGTTAACTTGGAAACCTATAGAGGATTAAAAAAGAAAAATAAATAATAGAAATTAGGTGATTTAATTGTATATTTCTATAGAAAATTTATTTTTTATAATATTAAGTATTTTAGGCGGAACAGCTTTAATTTTTGTAATAATTTTCTTGAGTAAAGCTATAAAATTCCTGCAAAATTTAAATAATGTTATAGAAAAAAATGAAAAAAATTTAGAAAAAACCATAAGTAATTTACCAGAAGCTACAGAAAATATTGTAACAATAACTGATAATTTTAAGGATGTAAGTGAAGTCGTTACAACGGTTACTGCAGAGGTAATCGAAACAAAGGATAATGTTTCAGAATATTTAAGGATAGTAAAAGATATAGTTGCTATAGTAAAAGATGTATTTATAAAATAAAAAATCATGAGAAAAATCTCATGATTTTTTATTTCGTTTTTTTGTTAATTTTATATTAACAAAGCGTAAAAAAACTGTGTACTAGCTTTGAAAAAAGTGTATAATTAAAGTATATGCTGAATTTAAAAAAAGAGTAAATTATAAATATAAAAAATAAGGTTAATACTGATTTCGTACTTTAATGTTTTAATGTGATGAATTGAGTTGTTGTGAAAATAAATAGTTAATTACAAAAACAATTTAAAAAATATTTTTAACAATTAAATAATAAATTTAAAAATATATTTTTATAAAAATGAAAAGGGGAGGAGTTTTATATGGGATTAAACAAAAAAACATTTAAAGAATTCTTTTTTATAACAATAGGATTAATATTGTTATCTGTAGCATTAACACTGTTCTTAGTACCAAATAATTTAGCTGCAGGTGGAATATCTGGTTTAGCAATAATAATTAATAGCTATATACCTACAATTGCAGTACCTATTATAATGTTAGGATTAGATGTCATATTATATATAATAGGATTTATATTTATAGGAGCAAGTTTTGGATTTAAGTCTATATATTGTAGCTTGATGCTACCGTCGTTAATGTCTATATTAACTAAAATTTTTAATATTAATGGTCCAATTGTAGATGATTTATTTATAAATTTAATATTCGGAATAGTAATTGGTGCAATAGGAATGGGAATTATATTTAATCAAGATGCATCAACAGGTGGTACTGATATAATAGCAAAAATATTTAATAAATATTTTAAGCTAGATATAGGAAAAGGATTGTTAATTACAGATTTTTTAGTAACATTAATAGCAATAGCAACTTTTGGACCGATGATAGGTATGTATTCCTTATTTGGTGTTATTATAAATGGATTCATGGTAGATTATATTATAGATGGATTAAATGTAATAACTAAGGTTGAAATTGTAAGTAACAAGGGTGAAGAAATAAAAAAGTTTATTATGGATGAATTAGGCAGAGGTGCTACTGTTTATGAGGCACATGGTGCATATACAAAGGAAAAAAAAGAGGTAATAACTACAGTAGTTGAAAAAAAAGAATTTATAAAGCTTAGAAAGTATATAAAAGATATAGATGAGAATGCTTTTATAATAATATATAATGTTCATGAAACATTAGGAGAAGGTTTTGGAAGCTTAAAATAAAAAATATATTAGTAGTTAGATAATTGTTTAACGCATTTTATGTAAAAGCTTGTCCGAATAAAAAAGACTGATATACATCAGTCTTTTAAACTATTAAGAAATAGTTTATAATATGTTAAAATTATTCTTGAGCTGGAGCTCCAACTGGACAAACGTTAGCACAAGCACCACAATCGATACAAGTGTTAGCATCTATAACATATAAACCATCTCCAGCACTTATAGCACTAACTGGGCATTCAGCTTCACAAGCTCCGCAGCTTATGCAAGTATCAGCAATTTTATAAGCCATAATCAAAAACCTCCCTTATTAATAATTCAACATTATAATACCATAAATTATGTTAATAATAAAGTGTTTATTTAAATATTTTGAAATAAAATAATCATAACATTTAAATAATAATAGTATTCAAATAATAATTATTTGTTGAAAATTTTAAAATATAATTTAATTTTTTGATAAATGGATAAATTTTATGAAATTTTTCATGTTAAAATAAAAGAAAGTTTAGAAGTATTAAAAGATTTAAAGCTAAATTTTTAGTTATATATTTATCAAATGAAAATTTTATAAGTTATATAAAAATATATTAATCTTAAACTTGCCATTTTTATAGGGTTCTAAACTAAATTCTAAAGTTATTGAATAAATTTAAATTGGAGCTTGTTTCCCTATATAACACATTAATAGTTTTAGTTGAAGTGGATTTTATAATTAAAGTTTAGAACCTGTATACATATATATATGTATGTTAAAGATAAATATTAATAAAGGAAGTGTTTTTATGAGCTTAAAGGGTAAAGTAGCTATTGTTACAGGTGGTAGCAGAGGTATTGGAAAAGCTATCGTTTTGGAGTTAACTAGATTAGGTGCTAGTGTGGTTATAAATTATAGCAAAGATGATGAAAGTGCTATTAGTACATTAGACGAAGTTAAGTCTTTAGGAGGATATGGAATACTAATAAAAGGAAATGTTTCTGATTATGATTTTTGTAATGAATTAGTAACAAAATGTTTAAACATCTTTGGTAAAATTGATATATTAGTAAATAATGCAGCTATATCTAAAGTAGGGCTATTTATTGATATGGAAGAAGAAGAATTTGACCAGTTAATAAACGTAAATGTAAAATCCTTATTTAACATGAGTAAGAATGTAATGCCTCATATGATTGCAAGAGGATGTGGAAATATAGTAAATATATCTTCAATGTGGGGAAATGTTGGTGCATCATGTGAAGTTGCTTATTCAGCATCAAAAGGAGCAGTAAATATGTTTACTAGAGCATTGGCTAAGGAAGTTGCACCTATGAATATAAGGGTTAATGCAGTTGCGCCAGGAGTAATAAAAACTAAAATGAATTCATGGCTTAGTAAGGAAGAATTAAATGATTTACAGGAAGAAATTCCTATGGGGAGACTAGGAGAACCGAAAGAGGTTGCTAAGGCTGTAGCTTTTTTAGTATCTCAAAATTCATCTTACATAACAGGACAAATATTAAATGTAGATGGGGCTATAATATAAATATAATAAATTATAATTGAAATTTCACATTGAAAATAAATTGAAACAAAGTTATAGTATAATGATATTAAAATATAAAAATTTAATACAAATACTAAAAGAGGTGAATACATAGATATGAGCGGTAAGGAGTTAGTATATACAATAATAGGCATTGTACTTATTATATTATTAGGACCAACTATACTATCTATCTTTGGAACAGTTATAAGTTTTATATTTACTATAGTAGGGATAATAATATTATTAACAGTATTAGGTGTTTTGTATTTAAAACATAAAGCTAAAAAACAATTTAAAAGTTATGATCAGTCTTATAGTCAATACAATAAGGGATATAAAAATGAAACTAATAGTGAAAATTTATACACAGCAGAAGATGAAAAATCTGTGATTATAGATGTTGATTATGAAGATATTGATGATTCAAAGTAAAAAATCACAGAAATCTGTGATTTTTTATTTTCTTTTCTAAAGATTAATGAAAGTAAACATCATTTTAAAAGTTTTCTTTATTACAATAAGGTTTATGTTTTAAAAGAGTATGTTAAGGAAAACTAATATGGGTTATTTATGTATAAATAGGGAGTGGTAATATGGCTAAAATTTTAGTTGTTGAGGATGAGGTATCTATAAGAAAATTTTTAAAAATAAGTCTTAAAAGGGAAAGTTTTGATGTATTAGAAGCTGAAAATGGAGAAGATGGAGTTCAAAAAGCAAGAGAAGAAAATCCTGATATAGTTATATTGGATATTATGCTTGGAAAAGGAATAGATGGATTTAAAGTTTGTGAAATATTAAAAAAAGATTATCCAGAAATAGGAGTTATAATGTTAACTGCTAGGGGGCAAGATTCTGATAAAATTAATGGATTAGAGTTTGGTGCAGATCATTACTTAGTTAAACCATTTAATCCATTAGAATTAGTTGCAATAATAAAATCACTATTAAGAAGAATGCAATATTCTAAAAAAGAAAAAGAGGATAATTATTTATATTCTGGAGAGTTTAAGCTAGATATATATAGTAAAAAAGTATATAAAAATAATATAGAGTTAGATTTAACACCAAAAGAATATATGATAATTAAGATATTTATAGAAAATAGAGGTAAAGCTTTTAGTAGAGATGAACTCTTAGATATGGTATGGGGATATAATTATGTTGGCGATAATAAAATTGTTGATGTAAATATAAGAAGATTAAGAAGTAAAATAGAAGAAGTTCCATCAGAACCAGTATATATTGAAACGGTTTGGGGAACTGGATATAGGTGGAGGGCGTAGTAAAGTGACATCTATAAAAACAAGAATTTCCGGTGGATATTTAGTAAGTATAATAATAACAGTAATACTAGTGGAAGTTATAAGCATATTTGCCATTAGAAGTTTTTATTATGGCGGTTTAGAAGAAAGCTTAGTCAATCAAATTGGTATATCTACTAATTTCTACAATACGTATTTTTATAATGATACAGTAAAAAGTAATATTTCTAATGACATAGATCTTTATTGGGAGAATGCTGACGCTAAGGCTGAAATAATAGATAAAAAAGGAGATATTTTAATGGATTCCCAAGGTCAAAATAGGGGAAAAATAACAGTAACAAATGAATTTAAAGATTTGGTTAATGGTAAAATAAAGTTTTTTAAAGAAAAAAGCAGTTTAAATAATGAACCTATTTTGAGTGTATATATGCCATTATATTATAATGGAGAAGTTGATGGGGTCCTTAGGTTTACATCTTCTACTGTTGATGTGGATAGAAATATATTAAAGGTATCGCAATATGCAATAATGGCAGGATTTATTATTATAATATTATCAAGTTTTGTTAGTCTAGTGATTTCTAATAGTGTGGCAAAACCACTTAAAATAATAAGCCAAGGTGCAGAAAAAATGGCAGAAGGAAACTTTAATGATAAAATACCTAAGTATTCTGATGATGAAATTGGAAAACTGGCAGATACCTTAAATTATATGTCAGAAGAGATATTGAAAAACGAAAAATTGAAGAATGAATTCATTGCATCTGTATCACATGAACTTAGAACACCACTTACATCCATAAAAGGATGGTCTATTGTGTTAAAATCATCTGAATTTGAGGATGAGGAAGAGATAAAAGAAGGGTTAGATATAATAGAGCAAGAAGTTGATAGGTTGACATATTTAGTTGAAGATTTACTAGATTTTTCAAAATTATTATCAGGAAATATGACATTGAAAAAAGAAAATGTAGACATTGATGATTTGCTTAGAGGTATATGCAAGCAACTTACACCAAGAGCAAATAATGAAGGTTTAATTTTAACTTTAAAAATAGATGGGGAATTGCCAAGTGTAAGTGTAGATATAAATAAAGCAAAACAAGTTTTTATAAATATAATTGATAATGCTATAAAATTTACTAATGATGGTGGTAGGATTTTAATATGTGTTAATGCGGATGAAGATTATATAAACATAAGTGTAAAAGACAATGGGGGAGGTATAGCTTTAGAAGATTTAGAAAAAGTAAAAGAAAAGTTTTTTAAAGGAAAAGATTCGAAGTCAAGTAATGGAATTGGACTATCAGTATGTGATGAAATAATTAAATTACATGATGGAGAATTATTAATATTAAGTGAAGTTAATGTAGGTACAGAAGTTATAGTAAAATTACCATTATTATTATAAAAATACGATAGAAATTTATTTTAGTGCAGAGGAGTAATATATGAAGAAAATTTTCGGGTTAATATCCATGTTTATTATGATAATTCTCTTGGTAGGTTGTAAATATGATAATATTGATTTATCTGTAAAAGCAAAAGAACCAATTACAACACCTATCATTAATGGACAATGGATAGTTGATGGATATAGACCTTTAGAAAAAAGTGATGACTTAAATGAATCATATAATGTTTGGAATAAGTCTATAATTACTATAAATACGCAAGTAGCTATATTTCCCAATAATACATATAAAAATCCCAAATATAAATTAAAAGTAGTAGAATCAGATCAGTATATTCCCAAAAAGTATGGAGTAGAACCAAAAGAGCTAGGAATTAATGATGAAAAAATAAGCATAATATCTATATCTTCAGATGAACACTATTATGAAGATGTATTATTGATAGATGATGATAATGCCATAGTGGAAAGTAATAATATAATATATTATATTTCTAGAATTAACTCAAATGATATAGATGAATTGAAAGAAAAACAAAACCAAAAGGGAATATCTATAGGAAATAGTAAGTATTCTGACAATAGTGATTTAAACAAAGAAAAAAGTGGCGTTTTTATAGGGTTAAAGGAAACTACTAAAATGGATAAATATCCTCTTATATTTAAGAATTATATAGATAAAATGAATAATTTTTCTTATAGAACTTTATGGGTAAATTTTGATGGCGAGAACGTGGAAATTAAAGAAATACCATATATATTTTTAGTTAGAAAAAATGGATTTTGGAAAGTAGAAAGTAATAGAACTGTAGAAACTGATTATATACAGGATAATATTACAGCAATTCCTTTAAATAAAAAGGACGAAGAAAACAATATAATTAAAAGGGAAATTAGAAATGGTTGGACCTATGGAACTGCTGAAATAAATTTCATAGCTAATGATTATATGTGTGTAGAAACTCATGGAAATAATGTAGATTATGAAAATGAAAAATTTGACTATGAAAATTTAGAAACAGTTCCTATTGACACGGTATACTCAGGAGAAATGAAATCAATAAGTATATCAAAAGTTTTAAGTAAAGAGCAGTTAGAAATTGTTAATGAAGAAATAATGAGAATAAATAATAAAACAGAATCTGTCAATAAAGATGATTATACTAAAGATTTTTGGGGGTTCGGAGTAGAAAGAGTACCTGGAAAATGGGGGTTGAAAGGTAGAGTTAATCAAGATTTAACGAATAATGATTATGCAGATTTCCAAATTCCTATAGACGTACCGCAAACCCTTTTAAAATATGATTCAGTATATTTACCATTAGCTAAAATAAAAGAACAGGTGCCAAGGGCCAAAGATGTAATTTGCTCTCCAAATAAAGATATGGCAGTAGTGTTTACAGATGAAAAAATACTTGTATATAAAATAGTTGGAACTAACTTAAGCGATGCACCATTAAGTGAATTTGATTTAAAAGAAAATGAAAAGCTTATAATGGCTGAATGGGCCACTGGTGATTATGTTGATCAGTGGGATAAAGAAGTAAATGAAAATTTAAAATAAAAGAGTATAGTTCAAAATAGCTTTTATTTTGAACTATACTTTTGAACTATACTTAACTACATCCTGTTGTTGTGCCACAGTCTTGGCAAACCTTACAAGTACCATTCCTTACAAGTCTAGTACTAGAACAATTGGAACAAATTTCAGAATAAATTCGTTCACCATCAATAGAACTACTAGAAATTTCAGTTTCTGCTACGCTATGAGTAATATTGTTTTGGATATTAAATTCAGCGTTATTGATTTGTGGTTTGACTTGGCATCTAGAAAAATCTCCAAGTTCTATATCAATAACTTTACTAATCAAATCAGATATAGAAGAAACTTGTTTTATATAGGGATGTTTTTGAACAAATCCATATGGTTCATATTTTTGACCTCTAAGCATTTTTGCTATGTCCTGAGGTGGAACGTTATATTGTAACATTACAGAGATAGATTTAGATAATGAATTTAAAAGCCCCATTATTATTGTACCTTCTCTATCTGTAGTTATATAAATTTCGCAAATTTCATCTTTTTCATTTCTATTAACTGTTGTATATATCTTTACTTCATCTATTTGAGCTGGATGAGTTGTTCCATAGCGAATTCCTTCAGGTTTTTCGCGAGTGGAAATACAACGGCTAGCTTCTAATTCTTTAGCTTTTTTTAGTAATTCATCATAAGTTAAATCTTCAAGATTAGATTTTTTCCCATCATCAAGAGTAGTATTAAGTGGCTGGCTAGCTTTGCAACCATCTCTGTAAAGAGAAATGCCTTTAATTCCAAGTTTCCATGAATTTATTACAACAGATTTAAAATCTTCTACAGTTGCATTAGATGGAAGATTAACAGTTTTAGAAACAGCACCAGAAATCATAGGTGTTATACTAGCCATCATAAGTACATGTCCCATGGCGTCAATAAATCTATCGCCACTACCACATTTATTAGCAGTATCAAATATTGGTAGATGTTCATCTTTTAAATGTGGTGCATCATCTATTTTTCCATCAACTATTTTTTCATATTCAAATCCATCTTCAGAGACAATTTCTTTTCTAAGTATATAATCTAAAATATCTTTAATTTCACTGGACGAATAACCTAAGTTTTTAAGTGTTTCTTCAATAACAGGATTTACTATAGTCATAAATCCACCACCAGATAATTTTTTATATACAAAGTGAGAAAAATAAGGTTCTATTGAAGTAGCACCACAGTCCATTGCAAATGATATAGTTCCAGTAGGTGCAATAACTGAAACTTGAGCATTTCTATATCCGTGCTTTTCACCTAAATTAAGAGCATCTTTCCATGTGGATTTTAGTAATTTACTTAATTTTTCACAGCCGATTTTGCTTAAAATATTATGATTAATTTCAAGTGGTTTATAATTTAAGTTTTCATAGTCAGAGTCTAAAGCTTTAGCAACTCTACAATGATTTCTTATAACTTTTAACATATATTTTTTATTAATATTGTATTTTTCAAATGAACCTAATTTTTCTGCCATTATAGCAGAAGTTTTATAGGAAGTAGCTGTAAGTAATCCTATTAAAGATGCAGAAATTGCTCTAGCTTCATCAGAGTCATAAGGGTATCCCATAACCATAAGTAAAGATGATAGATTAGAAACTCCAAGACCGGTAGTCCTAAATAAATGAGTTTTTCTAGCTATATCTTCAGTTGGAAATTGACCCCAATGTATAGAAGCTTCTAAAGCTAATTGCAGAATAGAAACTAAGTGAATATAGCCTTCTAAATCAAAAGAATTATCTTCATTATTATAAAATTTATAAAGATTTATAGATGCTAAATTGCAAGATGTATCATCTATAAAAGCATATTCGCCACAGGGATTTGTAGAATTTATTCTATTATGTTTAGCGTTAAATAAACCATCTTCTCCACATGGACAAGTATGCCAACTATTAAAAGTATCATCAAATTGAGGTGCAGGGTCTGCACATTTCCAAGCAGATGTGTTAAATTTATCCCATAATAAATTTACTTTTACCTTTTTATTTATAAAGTGGTCTACTCTTCCTTTTAACTCTATAGTTTCTTCAGGATTAACAGAAAGATTTTCAACCTTTTGCATAAAGTCATCACTAAATCTTATAGAGTTATTGCCATTTTGACCAGAGACTGTTTCATAAGCCTCACCTTCAAAGTTGGCGTCATACCCCATCTTACCTAAGGCTCTAACTTTATCTTCTTCTCTTGCTTTCCATTCAATAAAATCTAATATTTCAGGGTGATCGATATCTAAAGCTACCATTTTAGCGGCTCTTCTAGTAGTTCCACCAGATTTTATAGCTCCAGCGTTTCTATCTAAACCTTTCAAAAAGCTCATAATTCCAGAAGATATACCACCTCCAGAAAGTTTTTCTCCTTTAGCTCTTATATTAGAGTAATTTGTACCAGTACCAGAGCCACCTTTAAACAATTTAGTCTCTGTTACAAATTGTTCAGATATAGAATGCTTTCCTAAAAGTTTATCTTCTATAGATAGTATAAAGCAGGCAGAAGCTTGAGTTCTTGTATAGGCATCTTTACTTTTTACTACCTTTCCTTCATTAGGGTCAAAATAATAATTATTTAAACTTTCACTATTTATTCCATAGGAATGCATTAAACCTGTATTAAACCATTGTGGCGAATTTGGAGCATACATTTGATTTAAAAAACAGTATGCTAATTCATCATAAAGGATTTCTTTTTCTTTTTCAGAATTAATTAGGCCTTCATCAATTAAGGCTTCACACCAAAAATTAACAATTCTATCAACTACCATTTTAAGTGAATTTTCATAACCACATTCATTAGGTACCATTGCTTTTTTGAAATATTTTGAAGCAATTATATCACAAGCATTTTGTGAGTAGTGAATAGGAAATTCTAGATCTTTCATATCAACTAAAACTTTATCACTTTTATAGTCCTTTATAAAAACATTAATCTTTTTCCATTTGAATAAATCATATACAGTAAGATTTTTATTTCCATCAAGTTTTTTTGTATAATATCTTTTAAATAAATTTTTTATATTACTCATTATCATCACTAGATTAGTTAACTGTCAAAACTAACTAGTATTGCACCTCCTAAGCGTAGAAAATTAACGAAATAAAAATACTACATATTGCTATATGTAGTATAATATGCACTATATGTTGTATTATATAACAAGGATTAAATTTAATCAACAATTATTATTTTATAACAATAATGAAAAAAAATTCGAAAATAATAGAATTATTTGTACTCTTGTAGAAAAAAATAAGTATATAAAATAATATATACTAAATTATAAAAATAAATTTATTAATTAATATAGCAAAATAAGATTCAATTTAGATTTATTCAATAACTTAAAAATATCTTAATTCAAAAGGGAGTATTTAATTTACATTCTTGTAAAATTGTATTACTCTCTTTGTATCCAAGTTTTAAAATAAACAATTCTTAAAGTTAACTTGGAACTATATATTATAAAGTTAGCATTATAGTATTTAAATATACATTCAGTTAGTAGTTGAATATACCTAACGTAAAAGGATATAATGAGGAGTAGTGTATAGTTAAAGGTCGGTATGAATATATTTTTATGATAAGGAGTGATTTTTGTGATAAAATCATTTAAGGGAAAAAGTCCAATTATAGATGAAAGTTGCTTTATAGCAGAAAATGCAACCATAGTAGGAGAAGCTACCATAGGCAAAAATACAAATATATGGTATGGAACAGTTTTAAGAAGTGATATGAGCTATTTGAAGGTAGGGGAAAATACAAATATTCAAGAAAATACAACTGTTCATAATGATTTTGGGGTACCAACAGAAATTGGGGATAATGTTACAATAGGGCATAATGCAATAATACATGGATGCAAAATAAATGATAATGTCTTAGTAGGCATGGGTTCAATTATTTTAAACAATGCGGAGATAGGAAAAAATACAATTATAGGTGCAGGTAGTTTAGTAACTCAAGGTAAAAAAATACCATCTGGTGTACTTTGTATGGGATCACCAGCAAAAGTTATTAGGGAACTTACAGCAGAAGAAATAGAAAATATAAAAAAATCAGCAATAGAATATGTGAAGATGGCAAATGAACATAAAAATATTTAATAAAATAAAACAGATTTTTAGAATTAAAAGAACAATGTTTTTAAAAATTTGTAGAGACATTAAATAAATATATTCAGTGTGATGAGTACAGGTTTATTGTCCAATAACACAAAAGGAAAAAATTAGGAGGAAATTATGATAAAAATTGGTGAAATAAATAATTTAAAAGTTGTTAGAAGATCAGAATTTGGATATTATTTAGATGGAACCACAGGAAATTCATCAGATGATATATTATTACCTAACAAAAGTGCGTTAAGAAATGATATAAGAATTGGTGATGAACTTGAGGTGTTTATATATAGGGATTCTTTAGATAGAATTATAGGTACTATGAAAGAGCCATTAGCAACAGTTGGAGAAATAGCTTACTTAGAAGTTGTTGATGAAAGCCGTATTGGTTCATTTATTAATATAGGGTTAGAAAGGGATGTTCTAGTTCCTTTTAAAGAAAAAAAATATAATCTTGAGGTTGGTAAAAAATATTTATTTGCATTATATGTAGATAAAACAAATAGACTTGCAGCAACAACAAAAATAGACAACTATTTACATGATACAAATGCTTATGAAGTTGGTCAAGAAGTAGAAGGAACTATATATGGATTCCAAACTAATAACTCTGCAGAAATAGCTTTAGAAAATACATATAGAGGTGTAATATTAAAAAATGAATATTATAACGATTTAAAAATAGGTGATATAGTCAAAGGTAGAGTTAAAAAATATTATGAGGATGGTAAAGTAGGGCTTTCATTAAGAAAAGAAAGATTAGAAGAAAAATCAGATTTAGAAACAGAAATACATGAGTACTTAAAAGAAAACGACGGATTTATAAAATTGAATGATAAATCTTCACCAGAGGATATAGAAAAAATCTTCAAAACTAGTAAAAATGCTTTTAAAAGAGCTTTAGGTGGGCTTATGAAGAGAAAATTGATAACTCAAGATAAAGAGGGAACTAGACTATTATAAAATTAATAGAAATAATAAAAAAGTTAGAGATTAATCTCTAACTTTTTTATTATTGCTTCTTTTAAAAATTTTTAAAATTTCATTTATTATAATTGGTACTAAGCTAATTAATAGTACAAAAATCCAATCATTTAAAGTAAGTTTGTAAACTCCAAACAATGTAGCTATTGGTGGTATTGTTATAACTAAGAATTGTAGTAGTAATCCTAGTATTATAGAACTAATTAGATATTTATTTGAAAACACGCCAATGGAAAATATAGATTTACTTTCATTTCTCATATTTAGTGAATGAGCAAGTTGAGTACTACTTAATACAGTAAAAGCTAATGTTTGAGCATGAATAAGAATTTTATCAGGTATGTTTGATAAGGTGATATCAGAACCACCATAAACTTTAGCTCCATAAACAAAGGCTATTAATGTTAGAAATCCAATTAAAAAGCCATTAAATATTAGTGTAAACATGGATCCTTTAAATAAACTGTCTTTAGAATTTCTAGGATGTTTATTCATAATATCTTTATCACCAGAGTCAACACCTAATGCTAATGCTGGAAAAGTATCAGTGATTAGATTTACCCATAAGATATGCGTTGCACTAAGTGGAGCAGCCCAACCTAGCAAAATTGCAAGAAATAGACTGACTATTTCACCAGCATTACAAGAAATTAAGAAAATAACAGATTTTTTAATATTATTAAAAATATTTCTACCTTCTTTAATTGCGGAAACAATAGTGGAAAAGTTATCATCAGTAAGAACCATATCAGCTGCACCTTTTGCAACGTCTGTACCGGTTATCCCCATAGCAACGCCTATATCAGCTGCTTTTAAAGATGGAGCATCATTAACACCATCTCCAGTCATGGAAACTATATTATCTTTTGATTTAATAGCTTTAACAATTTTCACTTTGTGTTCTGGTGAAACTCTTGCAAAAACTCTAAGAGTATCTATAGAATTTGTAAGCTCTTCATCTGACATTTTATCTAATTCGGCTCCGGATATAACTTGTGATAAATCTGTAGCTATATTTAATTCTTTAGCTATAGCAAAAGCAGTATTTTTATGATCACCAGTTATCATTATTGTTTTTATTCCAGAGGTTTTACAAATTTCTATAGAATCTTTAACTTCTAGTCTAGGAGGATCTATCATTCCTACTAATCCTATAAATATAAGATTTTTTTCTACATCGTCTTCTTTTAAGGCTGTAGAATCTTTAACTGCTTTATATGCAGCCCCTAAAACTCTTAGGGCATCATCAGACATTTTATATGAGGCTTTTAAGATTGAATCCTTAAGTTCTGTAGTTAAATCTTTTATTTCATTGTTTAAATATATTTTAGTACATAAGTTTAAAAGGTTATCAATTGCACCTTTAGTTAATACAAAAGACTCATTAGAATATTTATTTATAGTACTCATAAGTTTTCTATCAGAATCAAAGGGGATTTCTCCAACTCTTGGATGATTATTATTAGCATCTAATTTAGTTAAGTTGTACTTATTGCCTATATCTAGCAATGCAATTTCAGTAGGGTCACCTGTTTTAGAATCTTCACTAGAAGTTGCATCATTACAAAGAACTAAATTTTCTATTAATAATTTTTCTACAGGGTCATCAATATTTAGATTTTCGATATCATTTAAATTATTATTACAATAAAATTTTGTTACTGTCATCTTATTTTGAGTCAATGTACCAGTCTTATCAGAACAAATAACATTAACAGAACCAAGAGTTTCAACAGCAGGCAGCTTTCTTATTATTGCATTTTGCTTTATCATTTTTTGAACGCCAATTGCAAGTACAATAGTAACAATTGCAGGCAAACCTTCAGGTATAGCAGCAACAGCTAAACTTATAGAAGTTATAAACATATCTAGAATGTCTCTATTTTGCAAAATACCAACTACAAACATTATTATGCTTATAGCTATAGCAGCAAATCCAAGATATTTACCAAGTTGTTCAAGTTTTTTTTGTAGTGGTGTTTGTTCAGATTCGTCTGTATCAAGCATTTTAGCAATTTTCCCAATTTCAGTATCCATACCTGTTGCAACAGCAACACCGATACCACGTCCATAAGTGGCTAAAGTTGACATGAAGACCATGTTTTTTTGATCACCAAGAGAAATGTCTTCATTTTCAAGTGTAATACCAGAATCTTTATCCACAGGCACAGATTCACCTGTTAAAGCTGATTCTTCAATTTTTAAATTAGCACTTTCTATTAAACGTATATCGCAAGGAATATACCTGCCTGCATCTATTATAACTATATCGCCAGGTACAACATCTTCAGAAGGAATTTCAACAATTACTCCATCTCTTTTTACAAGTGCTTTAGGTGTAGAAAGTTCCTTTAAGGCATCCAAGGCTTTTTCTGCTTTAGCCTCTTGAATCATACCAACTATAGCATTAATAAGAATTACTATTAAAATAATTATTGAGTCACTTGTTTCGCCAACTACAGCAGATAAAATAGCTGCAACTAGTAAAATATAAATCATCATATCGTTTAATTGAGCAAAAAACATTTGAACTTTAGTTTTAGGTTTTTTAGTAGTAAATTTATTAAGTCCATATTTAGATTTATGGTCTTCTACTTGCTCTGAAGAAAGTCCATTATCTAAGTTGGAATTTAAAAGAGTAAGGACATCTTCCGTTGTTTTGTTAAACCACATTAATATATCACCTCTATTAATTGTATTCATTATATTTTATGATTCGAAGAATAATATTAGCCTAATATTTAGTATCAACATAATTAAAAAAAATATGATTAACTTTAAAATATTTAAATATATTTTATAATTTCGGGATATTCTTATATTTCATATGTTTATGTTATATAGGCTTCCAAGTTGACTCTTAAAATTATCAATTCCAAAACTTGGATACCTAAAATAGTGAGACATGCTCTGAATCATTTAGAATTCAATGCTGAATCTTGTATGAAAATATTTTAAAGTTATTGAATAAATTTAAATTGGAGCTTGTTTCCCTATAGGCGTAAAGCTAGGCCTAAAAATTCCAAAAAAACTCTAAATTAATTTTCAATGAATAGCTTATTTGAAATTTTTATTATTACATAATGTATCAATAAATTAAAAGAAAGATATTTTATTGGAATAAAGTGGCTTAGCTTTACGCACATGATGTTTATGTAGAGGATAAATCTTATTATTTTAACAACAATCAATTTTATTAAAAAATAAAAATTAATTTTTTTTGAATATTTAATAAAAATAAAATTAAATTATATTAAATAGAAAAAAATAATTATTTTTTATAAAAGTTTAATATTATAAAAAAATCAATGAAATAATAGTTATAATTAACATAAAATTAATAAAAACATACAATAAAATACAAAATTATAATAAAATACAAACAAAACAATTAAATTAACTAAAAATTTTTAATTATCTTAATATTTTTTAATGTATTGCTTTTGTAAAAATTATGTATTATATTACTAATAAGAATAAATGTTAATAAAATGTTAACGCTACATAAAATAATTTTTTGGCCAAAATTTAAAGTATGTAAACAAATCAAACTATTATGGACAAATAAAAGATAAGATTAAAATATAAAAAAATATTTCAATATTTAAAAAGAAACGATTATTCTGATTTATAAAAATTAGGGGGAATATTTAATGAGTGAAGAACTAAAAAAGCGTTATAAACACAATAGCAATATGTTTATAATCAGCTATATATTTATGGGTATAATGAGTGGTATGGCATTTGATGCTTTAGTTACATTTTTAAATCAAGCAGCGCCAAGTGTAGCAGCAAGTTATTCCACTTACATGGGAATAGCAACATTGCTAACAGCTGGACTAGTTGCTTTAGCACCAAAGTTAGGATATAAAAAGATATTAATTTCTGGACCGGTATTAACAATTTTAGCTCTTGTATTAGTTAATGTAACAGGAAATACGTTTGTAATAATGTTTGTAACGCTATCATTATTAGCAGGAGTAGTTTTATTTGATGCAATATTACCACCATTTTTAACACAGTATACATCAGTAGAAGAAAGAGATAAAGTTTTCTCTAGAACTTTATATACTAATGTCATTGGTATGACTTTAGCAACTTTCTCAGGTGGTATGTTAATAGTTTCAAGATTTGCCTCAAGACTTGGAATAACTTATGGGGAAGCAAAATCGTTATCTGCAAATATAGATGGATTTACAGAAGCTCAGAATTTTGCTTATACATTAGCACATAAAGATGTTTTATTAATGTTTGTAATAGTAGGTGTACTTGCTTTATTACCACTTTTATTATTAAAAGAAGTAAAAGCAGATTATGAAGTTAGTACAAAAGGTGATACTAAACAAAAAATAGATTGGAAAGTTCTTGGAAATAAATACGCATTATTATATTTAGTATATAATTTTTTAACAAGATTTGGAGCATCATTAATAACTCCATACTTCTCAGTGTTTTTAGGAACCTTAGGAATAGATAGATCAACAGTTTCAACGCTAGTTACAGCTCAATATGCAGCAATGGTTATATTTATGATATTTTCACCATGGTTATCTAAAACATTTGGTAGGGTTGTATCAATTGGAGCACTTGCAGCATTATCAATTCCTTTCATGTTAATTATAGGAAATGGTGATAAATTTGGTAGTATGATGGTACTTGCTGTAGGAATAGGTTTATTCTTTAGATCCGGTTTAATGAATGCAGCAAACCCAATAGTTCAATCATTGCCTATGGAATTTGTTACCAAAGAATTAAGGCCTGCATATAGTTCTATAATATTCTTATCTCAAGCGGTAGCACAAACACTAGCAGGTATATTTACAGCAGCATTCTTGTTTAACAGTGCATTCTTTGGTCAGGGTGGATATAGAATAGCATATTATATAACAGCAGTTATTTATTCAATAGCTACAATAATAATACTTACTCAATTTACTAAAAAATTTAATAGACCGAAAGTTAAAAATGATAAAGAAGAAGCAGCTTAATAAAAAAGGCGTCTCAAAGTAGACGTCTTTTTTATTAAGAATTATTAAAACTACTATTATAGAATTCTATAATAGTAGTTTTAATTTATGAAAAAAAATTTATAAAATTAAAAAATATACTTAAAATTTAAATGTATATTATAAATGATATTTTATATAAAATAGTAATGGAAAATGTGAAAAATGTATTAAAAATTCATTTATATAAATTAAAATAAAATTTTATAGAAAACAAATCCATTATTTGTAACAAAGAAATAAAAACAATGAAAAAATAAAAAAAATGAAACAATATTCACAAAATGGTTACAAAAATGAAAATAAATATATATAAAATTCATAAATGTTTATTAAAAACTATAAAATTTAGAGAAAATTCTAAATTTTCTTAATTTTAAATAATATCTTGATTTTCAAAAAAATGTGTATTATAGTACTAATTGAGAAACAATTGTAAATAAATTATGAATTGTTTAACAATATATATATATTGTCTCTGGCCAGGGGTTTATAAAATATTGTTACATAATAGTTTTCTCTCACATGAAATTATATAAAGGGTTAATTAAAATATGTGTATTATTATAGGGGGATGATCATATGAATGAAGAGGTATTAAAACGTTATAAACATAATAGTAGAATGTTTTTCATTAGTTATTTATTTATGGGGATATTAAGTGGTATTGTAAATGATACACTTATAACATTTTTAAAACAAGCTCAGCCTACAATAGTAAATAGTTACACGATATATACAGGTATAGCTACATTATTAACAGCAGGATTAGTCGCAGCTATAGTTAAAATGGGATATAAAAAAATACTTGTAGCTGGCGGAGTTGTTAGTATAGCTGGATTGATATTAATAAGTTTTACAAGAAGTTGGCTATCAGTAAGTTGTATAACTCTTGTGTTAATTTTAGGATTATACTTATTTGATGCAGTATTACCACCATTTTTAACACAATATACTACTGAAGAAGAAAGAGATAAGGTTTTCTCAAGAACAATGTATTCTAATGTTGCAGGAATGGCATTAGCAAGTTTTACAGGTGGTGCATTAATAGTTTGGAGATTTGCTTCAAGACTTGGAATTGCTTATGAACAAGCACAAGAATTATCAACTAAAACAGCAGAATTTACTACAGTTCAAAATGCAGCATACATATCTGCACATACTGATGTGTTCTTAATATTTGTGGTAATTGCAGTTCTTGGAACAATACCATTATTATTATTAAGAGAAGTTAAAGAAGATTATGCAGGACACCAAGATGAAAAAGGTAAAACTAAAATTGATTGGAGAGTACTTGGTAATAAATATGCACTATTATACTTAGTATATAATGGATTAATAAGATTTGGTGCATCATTAATAGTTCCTTACTTTACAATTTTTTTAGGAACTTTAGGAATAGACAGAGCAACAGTATCATTCCTTATATCACTTCAAACAATAGCAATGGTTATATTTATGATGTTCTCACCATGGTTTTCTAAGAAATTTGGTAGAGTTGGTGCAATATCACTGCTATCAGCAATTTCAGTTCCTTTCATGTTAATTATAGGAAATGGTGATAAATTTGGTGGAATGATGGTACTTGCAGTAGGGGCAGGACTATTCTTTAGGGCAGGTTTTATGAATGCAGCAAATCCAATAGTTCAATCATTACCAATGGAATTTGTTACTAAAGAATTAAGACCAGCTTATAGTTCAGTAATATTCGTATCACAAGCAATAGTAACAATATTAGCAGGTCTATTTACAGCAGGATTCCTTTTCAATGAAAACTTCTTAGGGGATTCAGGATACAGAATAGCATATTATGTAACAGCAGTTATCTATTCAATAGCAATAGTAATATTACTTACTCAATTTACTAGAAAATTTAACAGACCTCAAAATGAAAATGAAGAAGAAGTAGCTTCTTAATAATTTAATGAGAACAGCCATATTATGGCTGTTTTTTATGTTATAAATAGGTAATTAACTTATTTATAAATATCGACTATAAGACCTGTTATTTCATCAACAGTACTTGCTACATCTAAATTTTCTTTCTGTTCATTTAATAAATCTTGTGTTAGTTCTTCTAATTTTTTATCTATTATATCAACTGTAATGAAATATTGAGTTTGCCAAAAACTAGTGTCTTTTTTTACTGAATACATAAAAGCAAGCACTGATTCTAAGTAGGCTTTAATTTCTCTCTTATAGGCTTTAACATCAGCATAATTTTTACTTGCTACTAATTTTGTTCCTTTGTTTTTTATATTTTTTAGCATTTGTTTTAATTGTTCTTCAGATTTTTTTTGTTGAGCAAAGTTAAAGTTCTTAGAAAAGTCTAATTGTTTATTTATTTTAGAACCGCTTCTTTGGATTTGTGGACTATTTCTTAATTTTGATATTTCCATCTTAAACACCTCTCTTAGACACTCTATATTTATTATCGGAATGTAGTATAATTTTATTAAGGTATCTTTAAAAATAAATTATAATTTCATATATTATTATATAAAGAGAGGTAATTATATGCAAAAGCTTCTAAAAATGTTTTTCACGTTTCTAAAAATAGGGAGTTTTACTTTTGGTGGAGGATATGCAATGATTCCACTTATAGAAAAGGAAGTTGTTGAAGTAAATCAGTGGCTATCTAAAGATGAGTTTCTTGAGATATTAGTTATAGCTCAAAGTTTTCCAGGAGCATTAGCAGTAAATTCATCTACATTTATTGGATATAAAATTGGGAAATTTCCAGGAGCCATTTTAGGGTTACTGGGAGTAACGCTACCGTCCTTTGGCATAATACTTATTATAGCTATGTTCTTTTCAAAATTTAGAAATTTAGCTATTGTAGAAAGAATGTTTAGTGGTATAAATGCAGCAGTTCCATTGCTTGTATTAGTGGCAGTTGTTAGTCTTAGTAAATCAGTAAAAAAGTCTACTAATAACATAATGATTGTGATAATTACTGTAATACTTACTGCATTTTTGAATGTAAATCCTGTTATAATAATTATTTTAGCTGCTTTATATGGGATATTTTGCAATAGGAAGAAGGTGTCATAAAGTATGTTACTTTTAAAACTTTATTTAGCATTTTTAAAAGTTGGCACTTTTGGGTTCGGTGGAGGATATGCTATTTTATCCCTTATAGAAAATGAAGTTGTTAACAGTAATAAATGGATTAGCGCCACAGAATTTGTAGATATAATTGGTATATCTCAAATGACACCAGGACCAGTTGCAATAAATTGTGCTACTTTTACTGGATATAAAGTTAGTGGAGTGTTAGGAAGTATTGTGGCAACTCTTGGAGTTGTAACTACATCTTTTATATTAGTTACACTGGCATATTTCTTTTTCACAAAATTTAAGGAGTCTACACTATTAAATTCAGCATTATCAGGAATGAAGCCAGCACTTATTGGTCTTATAATTGGTGTGTTTATATCTTTAAGTAAAACAGCATATGTAGATTTAAAAAGCTTAATAATAGGGGCAATAATAGGGGTTATGCTTTTTAAAACTAAAATACACCCTATATTGATAATAGTAATTTCAGCAATTTTAGGAATTGTGTTTTATTAAAAAGGAGCTTCGTCTATGAAAAAAAATTAATCATAGGCGATGCTCCTTTAGTTTTTTGATAGAATTTTAAATTTTTACATAAAACTATTATAACTTGCATCTGATGGCATTCTTAAATCACCTCTAGGTGAAAGACTTATAGAACCTACTTTTGGACCATCAGGCATACAAGAGCGTTTAAATTGCTGAGTAAAGAATCTTCTAAGGAACATATCTCTCCATTTTAAAATTTCATCTTTGGTGTATTCATCACCAAAAGCATTTTCGCTTAAAAATAGAAGTTTTTCAGGAGTAGCACCTTGTTTTATAAAATGGAATAAGAAGAAGTCATGTAGTTCATAAGGTCCTACAATGTCTTCTGTTTTTTGAGCTATTTTACCTTCGCTATCTTTTGGCAGTAGCTCAGGACTTACAGGAGTATCTAATATGTCCATAAGAACTTCTGAAGCATTACCATCTAATTCTCTTTCTGCAACATATTCAACTAAATAGCGTACCAATGTTTTGGGAATAGAGCAGTTAACAGAATACATAGACATATGGTCACCATTATAAGTACACCAACCTAATGCAAGTTCTGATAAATCACCAGTTCCAATTAGAAGTCCTGCATTTTTGTTTGCAATATCCATTAATATTTGAGTTCTTTCTCTTGCTTGAACATTTTCATAAGTAACATCGTGTATAGATGGATCATGACCGATGTCTTTAAAATGTTGCATACAAGCATCTACAATATTTATTTCTTTAAGCTCAGTACCTAAATTTTCACAAAGTTTTAATGCATTTATATAAGTCCTATCAGTGGTACCAAATCCGGGCATAGTAATTGTTTTTATATTTTTTCTATCTAATCCAAGCATATCAAAAGTTTTAACAACTACTAACAGTGCAAGAGTAGAGTCTAATCCTCCAGAAATACCTATAACAGCATTTTTAAGTTTTGTATGACAAAAACGTTTCGCTAATGCAGCTGTTTGAATATTAAATATTTCTTTACATCTTAATTCTCGTTCAGATTCTGTTTTAGGTACAAAAGGAAGCTTATCTATAGTTCTATCAAAACTATTAATAGAAGTATTTTTTATGTTTATGTCAATTATTTTTGGTATAAAAGGACATAAACACATACTATCTCTAAAACTTATATTTTTTAATCTTTCATTATTGAGTTTGTCTAAATCGATTATTCCAGTTATTATCTCATTTTCTCTTTGAAATCTTTTATTTTCTGCAAGGGTGCTACCATTTTCAGAAATTATTAAATGTCCACTAAATAGTACATCAGTAGAAGATTCAAAAACACCAGATGATGAATATATATAACTACCAATGCATCTTAAACTTTGGTTTTTAACTAAGTTTCTTCTAGTATCAGCCTTTCCAACTAATTCATTAGAGGATGATAAATTACAAATTATATTAGCGCCACATAAACTTAAATAGCTACTAGGTGGTATAGTTACCCACAAGTCTTCACATACTTCAAAGCCTATTTTGGCATTTCCAGCAGAAAATATAATGTTTGTTCCAAAAGGAACATCTTGTTGAAAACTAAGATTCACAGTTTCATTAATAATATTAAGTCCACTAGTAAACCAACGCTTTTCATAGAATTCAGAGTAATTAGGTAAATGACTTTTAGGGATAATACCAATAACTTTTCCATCAAATATAACTACCGCACAATTAAACAAGCAGTTATTATGTAAAATCGGCGCACCAACGGATATGATTATATTTTTTTCCTTTGAATATTCACATAGTGCATAGATGCCTTTTTCACTTTCTATTAATAGTTTATTTTGAAAAAACAAATCACCACAACTATATGATGTTACGCTTAGTTCAGGAAAAACTATTAAATTACAATCTTGTTTTAGTCCATTTGAAATACATTTTTTTATTTCGTTAATATTAAAGTTTACATCTGCAACGTTTGTTATAGGACAAGCAGAAGCTACTTTGAAAAAATTCATAAACTCACTACCTTTCTTAAAAAATAAGTTAATAAATATATTATCTAATTTAAAAATTTTTTAATATATATTTATAGATTATAGTCAAAAAATTTTGTTTTTTATTATTATATAAAATTTAAGTTTTAAAATCATTTTCAGAAAGTGGTTGCCACTTTCATCCAATTAGAAGCATTAAACCTTGAAATTGAGATATAAAATTGATTGAATCTATATTCAAAGTATACATCCATAACAAGAAGGACAGGCGTAACAAAACATATTCTCCATAAATTATTTTCCAGTAAAATTGAAAGTTAAATAATAAAATCTATATTAAACAAAGCCGGTCCTAGAAAAGATATGTCCAGTATTACTAGGAGTACATCGACTATTAATTAACCAGAACTTTTAACTCTTAACTAAAATAAATATTAATTTTTAATTTTTTCATTATTACTTTTTAACACTATAATTTTGGAAGTTTTAGGCTTAGCTTTACGTCTATGCTTGGAAACCTATATACAAATTATTTTTTGAACTTTTGTTTGTTTTTTTCATTAAGTTTTCGTTTAGCAGTTTTCTTTTTCATTATAGAATAACCAAACTTGCCTAAAGGTTTAGTATTTAAAGCAAAATATTCTCCATGACAATAACTAATCAAATTAGCTCTGTCAAAATGTATTTTACCTTTATCGTCAATTAAATCCTCATTTACTTTAACATTTAGAACTTCCAGTAAAAACAGGTCATGTGTTCCAAGTGGCGTGATAGATTTTAATTTACATTCTAAGGCTACTGGAGATTCTTCTAAAGATGGAGTGTTTATTTTAACAGCATCATTTAATTTAATTCCTAGATGTTTAATTTTATCAATTTTTTTACCACTAACTACTCCACAATAGTCTACCATTTTAACCATATCTTTAGTAGTAAGATTAATTACACATTCTTTACTTTCTTTTATATAATTATAGCTTAATCTTTCCGGTCTAACACCCATTGCCAATATAGGTTCCTTTGTACACACAGTACTTATCCATCCAACGGTAAATACATTTACCTTATCTTCTTTATTTTTAGATGTAACCAATACTACAGGTGTGGGATTAAGCATTACACTACCTTTAAAATTTACTTTGTTCATATTTTTCTCCTTTTGTACTGCATAATATTTATAATTATCTAATAGTAAAATAATTTCTTTATTTATATTAATTAAATTAAATCTCATATATAGAGGTTTACAGACATTAATTTAAAGAAATAAAAAATGCCTTTAGAACTATTAGGGACATAGTGAGTAATAATCACAATAACGTTTAATTTAAATAAACTGTCAACTATTAGTATGATATTAATCTTAAATTTTATTATTTGATAAATAAATAAGTTTAAAAGTCAACTTAGAACCCTATAGTATGAGTATATTAATAAGTTTATATAAAATTATAACATAAATTTTAAAAATTCATGGCATTTATAGATTACTTTGATATAATTTATTTGTAGAATTAAGTTATTTTAAAAAATTAAAGAGTAGGTGTTATAACATATGATAGAAAATAAGGTGAGAGATTTAGTATGTGTAGATATAGATGAAGAAAAAGTAATGGTTATAGCTTGTGATAGTAGTGGAGGCATAGGGGATAAGGAACATGATGCACTAAAAGTAGAACCTTTTATAACAGGAAAATACAGTGTAAGGGTAGGCTTGTTAGAAATTCTATGTAGTGGAGCAAAAGTAATAAGTATTGTAGATAATGTTTGTGCAGAAATGGAACCTACAGGTAGAGAAATTATAAAAGGTATAAAAAGTGAAATGAAGCTAGCTTCATTAGATGGAATACCGCTAACAGGAAGCACAGAGGAGAACTTTAGAGTTACATCTACAGGAGTAGGGATTACTGTTATAGGAATTTGTGAAAAGAAAAATGCGAAAATTAACAATATAAGTGAAAAAGCAAAGGTGTATGCTATAGGTAAACCTAAGGTTGGAAGTGAAATAAATTTTTATGGTGATGATGAAATATTTTCTTATGAAGATTTAAATAAGCTTATGCAATTAGATGAAGTTTTAGAAATAGTTCCAGTAGGTTCAAAAGGAATATTGTATGAAGCAAAGGAACTAGCAATTAGTAATAAAAAAAAATTTACATTAAAGGATAATGTATATTTAGATTTGAAAAAAACTTGTGGGCCAGCAACAGTAGCTATAGTTGCAATAAAAGAAAATAAAACTGACGTGATAAAAAAATTTAAAAACGCAGTTGAAATAGGAAAAATTATTTAATTTTATTTATTTATATATAATAAATATATTATAATGTATTCCAATATAAGGCCTAAGGAAAGTATTAAAAATAATTTTTTAAAAAATTTCATTATACCCCTCCTAAAGAAAATAAAAAATAAATGGAATTAAAAATTTAAAAGCTTTTAATAAAATAGGTGTATATATATATAGTTTTAAATTGTCCATTATAATATAATATATGATATGCAATTGGAAAAGTTACCAAATATATTATTTAAAATAAAAAAAATAAATGATAGGCTAAAGCCTAACATTTATTTTCTTTTATGAGAAACTTCGATTCTTACTTTTCTAACGTTGTTTATTTTCTGACCTGAACTATTTTTTAAGATTACATCAACTAAGTTATTAGGAACATCTATAAAAGTAAACTTATCTAATATATCAATTCTTCCAAGTTCTTTAGATTTTACTCCAGCTGTATTATCTAAAAACTTAACTAAGTCTATAGCAGAAACTTTATCAAGTCTACCTACAGATAAAAATAATCTAGCAGTATCTTTGTTGAAATCTCTATTAAAATCTCTTCTATTTGAATCTCTTCTATTTGAATCCCTGCTGAAAGGTTCTTCACATTTAAGAGTGTCTTGAGTATACTCATAGTTTAACTCTTTATCAAATAATATTTTTATTAGTGAAGCAGTAACATCTTCAGCTCCGAATTCGTCTATTAAATTTTTAGAAGTTTGTATAAAGCTTTCATAAGAATTTTCTTCTAAAGTAGCTTTAACAGACTCTAATATACTTTCTGATTTTGAAGCATATATATCATTTAAAGTTGGTAATTGTTTTTTCTCCATTTTGCTCTTAGTTACATTTTCAATTTGTCTTATCATAGACATTTCTCTACGACTTGCAAAGCTATAAGCTGTACCTTCTTTGTTAGCTCTACCAGTTCTTCCAATTCTATGAACATAAGATTCTGTGTCTTGAGGTAAATCATAGTTTATAACATGAGTTATATCTTCTACATCAATTCCACGTGCAGCAACGTCAGTAGCTATTAAATAATTTAAATTACCAGTTTTGAATTTCTTTAAAGTATTTAATCTTTGAAGTTGTTTCATGTCACCATGCATACCTTCAACTATGTATCCTTTGCTTTGTAAAGCAGAAACTAATTCGTCAACACCTCTTTTAGTCTTACAAAATAGTATAGCGCTTTTAGGTGCATCAACATCTAAAATTCTGCAAAGAGCTTCAAGTTTGTCTTTTTGACTTACTTCAAAATAAAATTGCTTTATTTTAGATACAGTTAGAGATTGTTTTGCAATAGCAATATGTTTAGCGTCAGATTTCATATAGTTTTGAGCTAAGCTTTTAATAGCTTTTGGCATTGTAGCTGAAAACAATAATGTTTGTCTGTCTTTCTTTAAATTGCTTATAATAAGCTCGATATCTTCTATAAATCCCATGTTTAACATTTCGTCCGCTTCATCTAAAACTAGGAATTTAGCGTGGTCTAATTTAAGAGTTTTTCTATTTATATGATAAAGAATTCTTCCAGGAGTTCCAACAACTATATCTACACCTTTTTTTAATGGTTTAAGTTGTTTATCAATTGATTGACCACCGAAAATTGGAAGTATTTTATATTGAGCATACTTATTTAGTTTGCTTAATTCTTCACTAACTTGTATTGCAAGTTCTCTTGTTGGAGCTAACATTATTGCTTGAACGTTTCCGTTGGAGGGTTCCATTAGACTAAGAAGTGGAGCACCAAATGCAACAGTTTTTCCAGTACCAGTTTGTGCTTGACCGATTAAGTCAAAACCTTCTAAACTTACTGGTATACTTTTAGCTTGAATATCAGACGGATATTCAAATTTTAAATCATTAATAGCCTCTAATATTGAAGGCTTAAGATTTAAATCTTCAAATTTAATTTTATTCATTAACATTCCTCTTTCTATTATGTTTTATATAAAAATTTAAATAACTTATAAACTTAATAATGTTATTCTATAATGTAGTTAGTCATATAAATCTATAAACTTATTAAATAATTAATATTTTAAGTTTTTCTAAAGTTGAAATACAACTTATAGTAACATAGTATTAACATAATATCAATGGAATATATTGAAAAAATATATATTATAACATCAATCGTGAAAATAATATAGTAGGAAAATGCAAAAAAAATTATAAATTTGATGATAAAATATAAGATTTGCTTTAGTAAGGGCAATATATTATAGTAATTTATAGGAATAAAAGAATTATTCTTGTTATGTTGAAATAAAATGATATAATAAAAATATTTAGTTTAAAACATTAAAAAATAATAATTCAGTATTCTTGTATATTTTGAAACAAAATATTATTTGGATTTTGAGTGTTATTTTTAAAAATATGTCTAAAATGATTATGAAAATTTTGGGAGGAGGGTATTACTATTAAGAATATATTTGATACCTGTGATATTATTTTAGAAAATGGAATAAGACTTATAACAATAAAGAAAGAAACTCAGTTAGCTTCAGTTCATGTTGGGTTTAATATAGGGGCGTTATATGAAGTAAATGATAAAAAAGGAATAGCCCATTTCGTTGAACACATGCTTTTTAAAGGTACTAAAAACAGAGATAATGAGGCTTTAAATTATGAATTAGAATGTTTAGGGGGAGAGTATAATGCTTATACAGATTATAAGTGTACAGTATATAGTACTACAACTCTTAATGAGGAATTAAATAAGTCTTTAGATTTGTTAGCAGATTTGACAACTAACTCTATATTTCCTAGAAAACAGTTAGAAAAGGAAAGAGGAGTTATTATCTCTGAAGTAAAAAGTGGAAAAGATGATTTAGAAGAATTAAGTTTTAATAGAATAAATAACATGGCATTTTTAAAAAGTCCACTAAAGTGTGATGTAATAGGAAAAGAAAAACATATAAATGCTATGACAAAAGAAGACTTAATTGAGTTTTATAATAAATATTATGTTCCAAATAATTGCTATATATCAATAGTTTCAAACTATGATCATGATTATATAAGAACTTTAATTAATAATTATTTTGGGGATTGGGAATCAAAGGAAGTAAATAAGCCTATTGTAGAATTTGAAAAGAATATATGTAAAAAAGAAATAACTTATAAAAAGGAAATAGAACAAAGTACAGTATTGTACTTATATTCTTTCAACAATCTTACAAAAGAGGAGGAATTAGCACTTAGAGTTTTGAATCATAAGTTCGGAGAAAGTTCCAACTCAATATTATTTAGAGAGTTAAGAGAAGACAGGGGACTTGCTTATGATGTGTATACAACATTAGACTTAAGTGAAGGATTAAAAACATTATATATTTATACATCAATAGCAGAAGAAAATGTTGAAGAAACATTAGAAACTATTGATAAATGTATAAAAGATATAACAGAAGAAAAGATAGTATTTGATGATGAAACTATAGAGATTATGAAAAAGGTATTTAAAACTGCAGTGGCATCAACGTTGGAAGATGTTACAGATTTAGGGAATTATGCATTGCATCAATCTATGGAAGGTGAACCTATATATGAATTCATAGAGGAAATGGAAAAGCTAAGTGATGTAACTAAAGAAGATTTATATAAAGTGGCAAGAAAAGTTTTAAAAAATCCTACAATTCATATATTACTTAGAGATAAATAAAAGTAAAGCTTAAACTAATGAAATTTTTATTGGTTTAAGCTTTTTTAAACAAGAACGCTTAAATATTCACTCTTAACTAAAGTAAATCGTTAACTAGAAGTGAAATATTAATTTTAAATTTTCTCATTTGAAATATTTTAAAGCTATTGAATAAATTTAAATGGGAGATTGTCTACCTAGAGTTCTTAAAGATATATAGATGCTAAAGAAAGGATCCTAATAAAAATTATTATGAAATACATTATAAGTAAAATTCAAGTTCAAAAAAATAATAAAGATAGAGTAAATGTATATGTTAATGACGAATTTTTATTTGCTTGTAGCGGTGAATTGGTTTATTATCATAATTTAAAAAAAGGTTTAGAATTAGACAAAAATAAGATTATAGAAGTTGTAGAGGAAGATAATTATATAAAGGCTAAAAATGTTGCATTAAAGGTTTTAGAAAGATCTTATAAAACAGAAAAAGAGATATATGATAAATTACTAAGTAAAGAATATGATGATAAAACTATACAAAGAGTTATAAAATTTTTAAAAGAATATTCATTTGTTGATGATATAAGATATGCAGAACTTTATATAAAAGATAAAATTAAAGTTCACGGGAAATCAAAAATAAAATTTTCACTGTCAAATAAAGGAATAAGTGAAGAGGTTATAGAAAATAAGTTAAGTAATATTTCTAATGAACAAGAGGAATTAACAGCATTAAAATTAGGCGAAAAGAAATATAACACTTTAATCAAAAGTGAAAAAAATCATTTAAAATTGAAAAAAAAATTAAGTGATTATCTTTTAAGAAATGGATATAATTTTAGTATAATAAATAAAGTGGTAAATAGTATTGTAGTTTGTGATGATTTTTCAGAAACTGTAGAACAAAAGGAAGTAAACTTTGAAGAATTAAATAATTTAGCATTAAAAAGATTAAATGTTTTAAAAAAATCAGAAAAAAATAAAGATAAACTACATAAAAAGTTATATGATTATTTATTAAGACGTGGATATAAATATGATGAAATAAAAACTATATTAAAAGAAATATTGTAGTATATGGGGAAACAAGCCAAATTTAATTTATCCGTCACATTTTTGTTATCAGTTAGGAAAAAATAAATATAACTATTAATTATAATCTTAAATGTTCTCATTTGATAAATGCATAAATTTAGATGCAAACTTAGAACCATATAACTATAAAAGGTGGTGTTATATTCTGAAAAATAATGTGGTAAATATAATATTGATAGCAGTTTTCATATATCCTATTATCATAGGATTTCTTAAAAAGAATTCATCAGAAGCATTAAAAGAAGTAATAAATTCTATTTTTACTAGTTTAGCATTGATAGTTTCTATAATAATAGGCAGTAAAAAGGTATGGATTATTTTTCAAATGCATAATGAAGGTAAGTTCAATAATATTTATGAATACTTACCTAATTGGATAATGAATTTATGTACTAAAAATCTTTTTATTACTAGAATTGTAGTAACAATATCTTTTATATTAGTAATTCAAGGGATACTTGTGTTTATTTTATGGGTTGCTAGTAGCATAATATTAACCCCAATATTAGAGGCTATTGATAATAGTTTAAAAAGAAAATCCAATTTGTCAAGAAGAATATATGGTGCATTATTTCAAAGTCCTAAGGCAATTTGCAACTTAGTTGTACTATGCTTTTTATTAAGCTTTGGAGCTATGTTTAATAAAAATCCAAAGTATATGAATACTTTGGAAAAATCACAAATATATACTTATCTATCAAATAATGTTGTAAATCCAGTTATAAATTCAAATGTAGTTAAAAATTTGCCTCAAGTAGTGAATGATTCTTTTAAGATAATTGTTGAAGATACGGACATTAGTAAAAATGATAAAAGTGTTTTTAATGAGTATTTGGATAGAAAAGCTATAATTTATTACAATGGAATTACTTTAGATGAAGGGGTTAAATCTAGCGCTTCTATAAATAAAACTGCTTTATCTATTGTAAAAGAAAATGGAAGTACCTATGAAAAATCAGAAGATATTTATAATTGGATAGGTAATAATATAAAATATGACGATGAAAAAGCAATGGAAGTTATATCAAACAACTTAAAAATAGTAAAATCAGGAGCAGTAGAAGCTTTTAACACAGGAAAAGGTGTATGCTTTGACTATGCATGTCTATTTGTGGCAATGTGTAGAGCTAATGATATTCAAGTTAGAATGGTTATAGGTGAAGGATTTAATGGCGAACAATGGGTAAGTCATTCATGGAATGAGTTTTATGATGAATCAAGTGATAGGTGGATAAGTGTAGATACAACATTTTATTCTGGTGGAAATTACTTTGATAATAATAATTTTGAAAATGATCATAGGAATTCTAAAGTTGTAGGACAATGGTAAAATAACTAGTCAATACTGTTGATGTTTTATAGAAAAAAGCTTAATTAAAAATTAGCTTTGCATATGGAAGTAAAAATCATTCCGTAACTTATATCAGGAGAAATTTCTTCCACTATAGTTTCTACAAAATTTGAAATATCAATAGGTTTTGACTAGTTATTTCTATGTTTTTTATGAAGATGCTTTGTGAAGATAAGATTTTAAAATTAAATTAATAGCTTTTTCACACTCAGTATCTTTAGGGTTTAATGACCATGCAATGTTAAAATAATTTAGTGCCTTATTTTTTTCATTAATCATTGCATAACAATAGCCAAGATTAAAGAAATAGGAGCTTTCCTTCTTTAGGTTTAATGCGTTATGTAAATTTATAATAGCTTTATCAAATTCTTTTAATTTGATAAAACATACTGCTGTATTATAAAGGGAAGCAGCCTCATTTTCTTTAGTTTCAATAGATTTTTTATAAAAATTTATTGCATGTTCATATTGTTTTTTATTATAAAGATCATTAGCTTTTTCAAAATATTTCATACAAGACCTCCCAAATAAAAATATAATTACATTTGTAATAATTGACAATAAGCCTTAAATTATACATATTTAAATATAATTAATAACAAATTTACAATTTAATCTAGTATTTTGGGAATACTATAGGGAAACAAGCACCAATTTAAATTTATTCAATAACTTTAAAATATTTTTATACAAAATATAGTGTTGAGTTCCAAGTGATTCAGAGAATGTCTCACTATTTGGGGTATCCAAGTTTTGGAATGAATAAATTTATATATAAAACTACAGTTTCGCTATATTTACTCTGTTGACTTTTATGGCAGAGTTAATATATAATTATTTAAAATAATATTTAAAATAAAAGCATTGAAAAAGAGGAGTAGGATTTGGAAATATCAAAGAGAGGAAAACTCTAGGGTGAAAGGTTTTCTATATGGAATAATCTGAAGGTAGCTTTGGAGCTTCTTTATTGAACTTTAGTAGATAAAGACGGTTGTCAAATCGTTAATTTATATGAGCCTGTTTTTGCAGGGAAAAAAGGTGGTACCACGAGTTTTTTCGTCCTTTTGGATGAAAGAGCTCTTTTTTTGTTTTATAAATTATGAAATTTAAGTATATACATTGAAAATTTAGCTTTGTAAAAACAAAAACAGATTAAGAAGAGGAGGATTTATTATGGAAAATAATAAAGAATTAGCAAAAAATTATGATCCGAAAGAGTTTGAAGAGAGATTGTATAAATGGTGGGAAGAAAAGAAGTTTTTCACACCAGAAGTTGATAAAAATAAAAAACCGTATACAATAATAATGCCACCACCAAATATAACTGGACAATTACACTTAGGTCATGCTCTTGATAATACACTTCAAGATATATTAATAAGAACTAAAAGGATGCAAGGATATAGTACTTTATGGCTTCCTGGACAAGATCATGCAAGTATAGCAACAGAAGTTAAAGTAGAAAATGCTTTACTTGAAAAAGGTTTAAAGAAAAAAGAAATGGGTAGAGAAGCATTTTTGGAAAAAGTTTGGGAGTGGTCAGAAGAATATAGAGAGAGAATAAGAACACAACTTAAAAAAATGGGTTGTTCCGCAGACTTTACTCGTGAAACATTCACAATGGATGAAGGGGTTAGTAAGGCAGTTAGAGAAGTTTTCGTAAAACTTTATAATGAAGGACTTATGTACCAAGGAAATAGAATAACAAACTGGTGTCCTAAATGTATGACAGCACTTTCAGATGCTGAAATAGAATATGAAGAACAAGGTGGACATTTCTGGCATATCAATTACCCAGTAGTAGGTAGTGATGAAAAAATAGAAATAGCAACTACAAGACCAGAAACATTACTTGGAGATACAGCAGTAGCAGTTAATCCAAAAGATGAAAGATATGCTCATTTAGTAGGAAAAATGCTTAAGTTACCACTAGTGGATAGAGAAATTCCAATAGTAGCAGATGATTATGTTGACGTTGAATTTGGTACAGGTGCAGTTAAAATAACACCAGCTCATGATCCAAATGACTATCAAGTAGGTAAAAGACATAAATTACCTGAAATAGTTGTTTTAGAGGAAAATGGTAAAGTAAGTGAAGGTTATGGAAAATTCTCTGGTCTTGATAGATATGAAGCAAGAAAACTTATTGTTGAAGAATTAGAAAAAGAAGGATATCTTGTTAAGATTAAAGATCATAGTCACAATGTAGGAATACATGATAGATGTAAAACAGTTGTAGAACCAATGTTATCAAAGCAATGGTATGTAAAAATGGATGTTTTAGCAGAACCTGCAATTAAAGCTGTAAAAGAAAAAGAAACTAAGTTTATACCAGAAAGATTCGAAAAAATATACTTTAACTGGATGGAAAATATTCAAGATTGGTGCGTTTCAAGACAATTATGGTGGGGTCATAGAATTCCGGTTTGGTATTGTAAAGACTGTGGAGCGTTAACAGTATCTGTAGACGATGTTACAGCTTGTTCAAAATGTAACTCTTCAAATGTAGAACAAGATAAGGATGTACTTGATACTTGGTTCAGTTCTGCATTATGGCCGTTTTCAACATTAGGTTGGCCAGAAAAGTCAGAGGATTTAAGTTATTTCTATCCAACAAATACATTAGTAACTGGATATGACATAATATTCTTCTGGGTAGCTAGAATGATATTCTCAGGACTTTATAATATGGATCAAGTACCATTTGAAAATGTTCTTATGCATGGAATTGTTAGGGATGATCAAGGAATAAAAATGTCTAAGTCTTTAGGAAATGGAGTAGATCCATTAGAAGTAATAGAAAATTATGGTGCTGATGCATTAAGATTCTCATTAGTAACAGGAAATGCTCCTGGAAGTGATATAAGATTCTATGAGTCAAGAGTTGAAGCTGCAAGGAATTTTGCAAATAAAATATGGAACGCTTCAAGATTTGTTATGATGAACTTTGATGAAGATTTAATGAAAAAATACAAAGATTGTACTAATTACTCAATAGCAGATAAATGGATATTATCAAGAATGAACTCTATTATCAAAGAAGTTACTGATAATATAGAGAAATTTGAGCTTGGAGTTGCACTTCAAAAAGTATATGACTTTATGTGGACAGAATTCTGTGATTGGTATATTGAACTTGTAAAACCTGTATTATATAGTGATGATGATGAAGCTAAAGGTGTTACATTAAATGTATTAAATGATGTATTAGTAGCTGGATTAAAATTACTTCATCCTGTAATGCCATTTATAACAGAAGAAATATATACTCACTTAAAAGAGGATTCAGAATCAATAACAATTTCTAATTGGCCAGAATTTGCAGAAGAATTGAAAGATGAAAAGGCAGAAGAATATATGAATTATATTATAGATGCTATTAAAAATACAAGAAATGCTAGAAGTGAAATGAATGTTCCACCTTCAAGAAAAGCAAAAACTTATATTTATGCAACAGAAGTATCAGAGCCTTTTAAAGAGGGAGTTCCATACTTTGAAAAATTGGCTTCAGCAAGTGAAGTTATATTAATAAAATCTAAAGAAGATGCACCAGAAAATGTTGTAACAGTAGTATCTAAAGGTGCTGAAATATATATGCCACTATTAGAACTTGTAGATTTAGAAAAAGAACTTGAAAGATTAAACAAAGAAAAAGTTAAATTAAAATCAGAAATTGAAAGAGTAGAAAAAAAATTATCTAATGAGAGATTTGTATCAAAAGCACCAGCTGCTGTTGTAGAGGAAGAAAAGGCAAAAGGTGAAAAATATAAAGAAATGTATAATGCTGTACTTGAGAGTATAGAAAATTTAACTAAATAATATATATAAAATAACTTGAAAATAGTCCTTATGATTAATTGTAAGGGCTATTTTATTTTTTATAAAATAAGATTTGTATTAAATTTTTGTTATCAGTTGAGAAAAATAATTACAATAACTCTTAACTAAAAATATATAATATTTTTAAAATGTACAGTCGTAACAATTATATAATTGACAATGGACATTTGACAATTGACAATGTCGGATGAAACTGGATCACCAGTTTCTTTTGAATTGAATGGAGTAAAACTTGAGGTTGAAAGAAAAATTGAAGAAAGTTTAGCAGCTAAGTGTACCACCGTAACAAGAAGGACAGGCGTACCAAAGTGAATTTTCCATAAGTTATTTTTACAGTGAAATCGAAAGATTATCAATAAAACCTAAAGCAATCAAAGCCGGTCCTAAAATAGCAGCTTTGCAGCGTAGTTGTTCGGGACCGACTTCGAGTACTATTGGAGAAAAACTAAAATCAACAAAAGCATCTAGCCCAAAGTATAGCAAAGTAGCCAATTACGCGTCTGTCCCTCTTGTGAAGGCGTAAAAATTTTGGATAATTGCTTATTCAGGTGTTCGGGACTGGCTTCGATTTATTAGTAGAAAAATATAAAACTAGAAGAGCATCAAGTGTTAGCGGAGAAAATAGACCTTGCCGTGCCTGTCCCATTTGTTATGGAGCCAATGTTTAGAGGTATTGCTTGTTTAAATTTTTAGATAAGACCAAATTAAAAAGATACGTTGAGAATTACTAGGAACTAAGTGAGTAGTAATAACCATAACTGTTAACTATTCACTCTTAACTAAAATAATCTGTTAGTTATTGATAAAATATTAATTTGAGTTTTCTCATTTAATAAATAAATAAGTTTAAAATTTAACTTGGAATCTTATATAGGGTTCCAAGTTGACTTTTAAAATTATCCATTCCAAAACTTGGATACCCAAAATAGCGAGACATGCTCTGAACCGCTTAGAATTCAACACTACATTTTATATGAAAATATTTTAAAGTTATTGAATAAATTTAAATTCGAGCTTGTTTCCCTATATGAATACAGTTTTATAAATTAAGAAAATAAGTTGGTAAAAGTTCTTTTAAATAGGTTTTATATTGTTTCAGTTTAAGAATAAAAAGAGTTATACATACAAGGTTTTTTCTATATTAAATGGATTAAATATGATAAAATCATATATAGATAAATTAAGAATTTTTACGTTACTTAAAGACAGGGGGCTTACAAATGAATTATGAAGAAGCTATTAGATATATAAAAGAAACAGCTAAATTTGGAAGTAAATATGGGCTTGAAAGAACAGAAAAATTATTAGAATTTTTAGGGAATCCCCATAAAAAAATAAAAACAATTCATGTTGCAGGAACTAATGGTAAAGGATCTACAACAGCAATGTTAACTTCAATTCTTATGGATAGTGGATATGATGTAGGAACGTATATATCGCCTTATATAGAAGAATTCGAAGAAAGAATACAAATAAATAGAAAAAATATACCTAAAGATGACTTGTGTTATATAGTTTCTAAGGTTAAAGAAGCAGTAGAAAAAGTTTGTGAATGTGGATATGGAAATCCAACAGAGTTTGAAATAATAACCTGTTGTGGTTTTTTATATTTCTACAATAAAAATGTTGATTTTGTAGTAGTGGAAGTAGGACTAGGAGGAAGATTAGATTCTACAAATGTTATAAATCCAATCTTAAGTATAATAGGTTCTATAAGTTATGACCATACACAGATATTAGGTGATACAATTGAAAAAATAGCCTATGAAAAGGCAGGTATAATAAAAGAGAATACACCGATTGTATTATTTCCACAAAAAAGAGAAGTAGAACTAGTTGTTGAAAGTGTTGCAAAAGATAAAAATGCTCCGCTTATAAAAGTACCAAAGGATATTGCAAAGTTTGACAAAGTAATTACTATAGATGAGGAGAAAAATTTAGCACAACATATATTAATTAACGATGATATGTTGCAAGAGTATGATTTAGCATTATTAGGAACTCATCAGATATCTAATTCTACTGTAGTTGTTTATGCAGCAAAAGAACTTATAAAATTAGGAGTGAATATATCTAAAAAGAATATAAAAGAGGGACTAAAAAAAGTTAAATGGCCAGCAAGGCTAGAAATTATGAATAATAATCCTATGGTAGTAATAGATGGTGCACATAATATAGATGGAATAAAAAAATTAGATGAAAGTATAAAAAAATACTTTAATTATAAAAAGATGGTGCTAATATTAGGGATATTAGCAGATAAGCAAGTTAAGGACATGGTAGAGGTAATAGCACCCAATGCATATAAAGTAATTTGTGTCACTCCAAATAGTGAGAGGGCAGAATTAGCAACAGAATTAAAAAAAGAAATAGACATGTTATCAATTGATTGTGAAGCTATAAAAACTTATGATAAGGCTTATGAAAAAGCCTTATCATACTGTGAAAATGAAGATTTATTATTAGTAAGTGGATCTTTATATATGATTGGAGATATGAGGAAAATAATAAGAAATTTTAAGTAAGGCATAATCAAAGAAATAATAGACCTATATGCTTCGAATCTTTGGTCTATTATTTCTTTTTTACAGGCCTAATAAATCAAAAAATGACAAAAACTGTATCAGAATAAATCACTTCAACATAAGATATATGTATAAAAGTAATAGACTTATATAGTGTAAGTTTTAAAATATGTATGTCTTGTGAGGAGGTGATTTTTTGAGTTATCTTTATATTTGCAATTCTACTAGAGATAGAATAGATAAAATAAATATTAATAATTTTACTGTAGAAGATTCTATAGAATTAAATTATCATGAGAAAATAAAACCATTTAAATTATGCCTTTATGATAAAACATTTATAATATCTAGTTTTGAGAATAATAGAATATATTTATTAAAAAATGATGGAGGGATAGAGGAGTTTTATATAGGTTCAGGGTGTAGTCATATGGATTTAATAGGTAGGCAGTTATATATAGTTTGCGAAGAATCTAACACAATAGTGTGTTTTGATGTTCTATCTAAAGAAATAGTAGAAGTAATAAGTTGTGGTATATCACCTCATAGTTTAGACTTTTCACCAGATAATAATAGCATTGTTATAGCAAATACTTTAAGTAATGATATAAGTATCATAGATTTAAAAGAAAAAGAAAAAATAAAGAATATAAAAGTTGGTAATTACCCTGTAAAAGCTGTATGGTATGAAAATGGTGAAAAAATATTAGTATGTGAAAGTAATATGGGAGAGGAAACAAAGGGAGAATTAAAGGTTATATCATTAAAATATAATGAAAGAAATAGTATAACTATAGGTAATATACCTATAGATATGTGTTGTTATAATAATTATTGTTATATATCGAATTTAGGTGATGGAACAATAACAATCGTTGACATTACAAAATTAGAAAAAGTTGATGAAATAGAAGTAGGGGGGGTATTAAAAGATATTATTGTAGATGAAAAAAATATATATGTTGAAGATATATATTATAATCAATTAATACAAATAAATAAAATAAGTAAAAACAAAAAAATCATTCCTTTAGATTTTGAACCAAAAGGAATGATTAAAATTTAAGTTTAATCTTCGTCAATTAATGCATTAATAATTTTTGTATATAAATCTGAAGAATTAGATTTCCATTTATAACAAAGTTCTCTAGCTTGCTTATTAGATGCAACACTAACTTTTAAATCTATAAGTGTAGTATCATTTTCGGAAGCAATTAAATTAACTAAATAACTATTTTTATTTTCTATAGTATAATCAGCAGTTACAGTAAGCTCTTTTTTTATACTAGAGATTTTATGCTCCATATATTCTTCAAGCTGAGAAAGTTTTTCTTTAGAGATTCTGTTTTCAAATAATGAAAGAACTTCTTTTCCGTTATCAGCAATAACTAGCCTATCTTTCCCATGGTCAGTAATATGTTTTAAAAGATTTGCAGAGGTTAGTTCTACTATATATTGCTGTAGAGTGAAATAATTCATAAAGTTATTCTCTAAAATTATTTCTGTAATTTGCATATTGGAAATAGGAAGTTTGATTTTATTTAGAATATATAATAATAATAATTTATTCTCTGCTAAGTTCATGGAATCTTCAAACATTCAATTTCCTCCTTTGAATAAAAGTAAAGAGTTATCAATAAAATGTAAGTTCTATTATTTAGTAATTTACATTTAGATTAATTATGATAGTGAAATACGTACTCCATTAATTAGTTTATAAATTATAAAAATATTTTAAGCATTTTTTATAATTAAGTTACTTAGAAGTATTATTCACCTTATGGGTATCCAAAATTCACATCATGTAATTTTGGAGCCCTATATATTTAATATTCATAATATATAAAGTAACCCAGTTAATTATATCTATTTAAATATAATTAAAGAAATTCACATTAAAATTTTTTTATTCACATTAAAGGTATATTTTAAATATTTTCTCTTTAGTAAAATAATCTTGAGCATGTATTTATTCTTTTAATGTTCTTAAATATATTTTAAAATGTAATGTAAAAATTAAGTTCATATTACATTATATCAATGATTAAAAATTATTTCATTATATTTATATGAAAAATTAAAATAGTTTTAGTAATATAGTGAATCAGATTTGAATAATATTTAATTGAACTAGGGAGTTAATTTTGTGGAGGGGATAGAGATATTTAAAGGGGAAAAAAGATTTATAATTACTTTATCAATACTTATGATAATGGGACTTACTATTATAGGAATAAGTAGTACAAGCACTCTTCAGGCATTTTCACAAAGCAATAAAAAGTTACCTATTTATTCAGTTGCTACAAAAGAGAAAAAGATAGCTATAACATTTGATACTACATGGGGAGAAGACAATATGGATGAAATTTTAAATGTTCTTGATAAATATAATGCTAAGGCTACATTTTATGTAGTAGGCCTTTGGATAGATGATTTTCCGGAAGAGGTAAAAGAAATTGATAAAAGGGGTCATGAATTAGGAAATCATAGTAATAAACATCCAAATATGACTACTATATCAGAAGAAAAAATAATAAAAGAATTGGATATAACTGACGCAAAACTATTAGATATTACTGATAAGACCAGTAAAACTTTTAGGTTTCCAGAAGGTGCTTTTAATGATGCAGCATTAGATATTGTAGAAAAAACAGGTAGAAAATGTATACAATGGGATGTAGATAGTATAGATTGGAAAGGTGAAGGTTCAGAAATTGAAGCGGAGAGAGTTTTAAAAAAAGTTAAAGAAGGATCTATAGTATTATTCCATAATGCAAGATATACACCACAATCTTTAACAATAGTTTTAGAAAAATTATCAAAAGAAGGCTACGAATTTGTTACTATCACAGACTTAATCTATGATGATGAATATAAAATAGATGGTAATGGAAGGCAAATAAAAAACAAATAATACATTGCATAGAAATACTATTTGTATTATAATGGAAACAAATGATTGAAAGTATAAAATTAAGAATTATAAGAATTTTCATAAAATTGGTCATAGTTATCGAATAACAAGAATATACTATGATATAAAACTAAACTGAACTAAGGGAAAGAGGGGTTACTATGGACAATACAATGTTGAATAACAAAATTTATTTAGAGGGTAAAATTATATCAGGATTAGAATTTAGTCATGAAATGTATGGAGAAGGGTTTTACAATTTTAGTTTAGAAGTTCCAAGATTAAGTGATACTACTGATATTTTAAATATAACAGTTTCAGAAAGACTTACAACTGGTATAGATATGAGTTTAGGCACTGAAGTAATAGTAGAAGGACAGTTAAGGTCTTATAATAAATTTGTAGATGGATCTAATAGACTTATATTAACTGTTTTTGCTAGAGATATTAGAGAATTAAAAGAAAAGAGCAAAAACCCAAATCAAATTTTCTTAGATGGATATATATGTAAGGAGCCTATATATAGGACAACTCCTTTTGGTAGAGAAATTGCAGATATGCTATTAGCAGTAAATAGATTATATAACAAGTCTGATTATATACCTACTATTGCGTGGGGAAGAAATTCAAGATTTTGTAAGAGCTTAGAAGTTGGAGATAACATAAGAATTTGGGGAAGAGTTCAAAGTAGAGAATATCAAAAAAGAGTATCTGATACTGAGGTGGTTAAGAAAATAGCATATGAAGTATCTATATCAAAAATGGAAAGAGTTGAAGAAGACGAAAGCGATGTGGCTATTTCTGATACAGAAAACAAGGAATTTGATATGGAAGAGAATGAAAATAAAAATTGTAATGAGAGTGAAGAAATTCAAGATGTAATATAGAAGATAAGAAAAAGGTGCTTTGCACCTTTTTTATTTTCTAAGATCATCTAATAATTCAGTTTTACCTTTAGTCTTATTATCTACAGATTTAATAATTTTAGCAGGACAACCTGCAACAACTACATTATCAGGTACATCTTCAGTAACAACAGAACCTGCTGCTACAACAGAGTTTGCACCAATTTTTACACCTTCAAGTATAACAGCATTAGCACCAATTAGAGTGTTATCTCCAATTTCACATGGAGATTTGCTAGGTGGTTCTAAAACCCCAGCAACAACAGCACCAGCTCCAAGATGAACTCTTTTGCCAAGTTTTCCTCTAGCACCTATTACTGCATTCATATCAACCATGCTCTCTTCGCCGACTTCAGCACCAATATTAATAACTGCACCCATCATTACAACTGCATTTTTACCAATACTAACTTTATCTCTGATTATAGCTCCTGGTTCTATTCTGGCATTGATATCTTTCATATCTAGCATAGGGATTGCGGAATTTCTTCTATCATTTTCTACTCTAAAATTATTGATTATGCTATTATTTTTATCTAAGAAATCTTTAACCTCATCATAGTTTCCAAATAATATGTAAAAATTTCCATGACCATAACATTCTATGTTATCAAATTTACAATTGTTTAAATCGCCGTTTACATATACTTTTACTGGGGTAGCTTTTTTTGATTCTTTTATAAATCTAGCTATCTCATATGGATCTGTTAAATTATAATTCATATATATAACTCCTTTCATTAGTTAATACTCACAACATAAATGATATAATAAAATAAAAATTATTTAAAGACATATATGTAATATTTATGTGTTTTTATAAAAAAGTTTATACGTTAATATAAAACTATACATTAATCATTATAAATTATCAACATAAATCCAATTTATGTAGGGTTCAAAAATTCATTTGAATTTATAGTTTTATAAAGGAAAATTTTTTAGAAGTTTTCTAACCCCAACTTTTAGTTTAAAACTAATTGAAAATGATGAAAATCTTAAATTTAAAATTAAAGCTTTTTATAAAAAGTGAATAGTATTTTACAATTAGATTTAAAATACATATATAATAAAGTAGGAGGAAATAATTTTGGGAAATTTAAAAGAAGGATACATTCAAATATATACAGGAAATGGAAAAGGAAAAACTACTGCAGCTATGGGATTAGCAACTAGAGCAGCCGGAAACAAATACACTGTATATATTGTTCAGTTTTTAAAAACAGGTAATACAGGAGAACTTGAAAGTGCTAAAAAAATGGCTCCATATTTTAATATATTTAGGTTTGAAAAGACTAAAGGATTTTTTTGGACTTTAAATGAAGAGGAAAAACAACAATTAAAGCTAGAAATACGAGAAGCATATAACTTTTGCTTAGAAACTATAAAAAATAGAACATGTGATATTTTAATATTGGATGAAGTAATTGGTGCTGTAACCAATAAACTTTTAACAGAAGAACAGATAATATATCTTATGGATAATAAGCCTAACGATATGGAACTTATAATCACTGGCAGAGATCTTCCTGAAAAAATAGCAGAAAAGGCAAATCTTATAACAGAGATGAAAGAAGTAAAGCATTATTATAATGAAGGAATTCCAGCTAGAAAAGGAATAGAATTTTAATATAGAATTGGGGTAATTAAAGATGGATAATATTTTTTGTGAAAATATAAAAAAAGTAGAAATATCAGGTATAAGAAAATTTTATAATAAGGTTTTAAAGGTTAATGATGCAATATCATTAACGCTAGGTCAGCCAGATTTTCCAATGCCACAATCAGTAAAAAATGGAGTTTTAAAAGCAATTGATGAAAATAAAACTACATATACACCAAATGCTGGTATATTGGAGCTTAGACAAGAGATAAGTAATTACTTGAAGAATAGTAGCATAGAGTATGAGGAAGATGAGATATGCATTACAGTAGGTGGTAGTGAAGGTCTTATGAGTACTTTTATGGCACTTATAAATAGTGGAGATAAAGTATTAATACCTAATATAGCATATCCTGCATATGAAAGTATAACTCAAATTGTAGGTGGTGATATAGTAAATTACAAATTGAATGAAGATTTTACTATAAATATTACTCATTTAAAGGAAATGATTAATACTCACAAACCTAAAATATTAGTATTATCATGTCCAAGTAACCCTTGTGGAAGTATACTTACATTAGAAGAAAAGGAAAGTTTGCATCAGATAATAAAGGAAAATGATATTATAGTTATAAGCGATGAAATTTATGCGTCTCTTTGTTATGGTGATTATTATTCTATAAGTCAGTGCTATGATATAAGAGAAAAGATAATAATGGTTAGTGGTTTTTCTAAGATGTTTTCTATGACGGGTCTAAGAGTAGGGTATATATGTACTACAAAATATATTATGGAAAATATATTAAAGGTTCACCAATATAATGTATCTTGTGCTACATCTATAAGTCAGTATGGGGCTTTATCAGGATTAAAATATGGTCTTAAAGATGTTGAAATTATGAAATTAAAATTTAAAAAGAGAAGAGATTATGTATATACACGATTGAAAGATATGGAATTAGAGGTATGCAGACCAGATGGAGCTTTTTATATATTCCCATCTATAAAAAAATTTAATATGACAAGTGAAGAATTTTGTCATAGACTTTTAAATGAAGAAAAAGTAGCAATAGTTCCAGGAACTGCTTTTGGAGAAGGCGGGGAAGGATATATTAGAATATCTTATTGCTATAGTGATGAAGAATTGCAAATTGCTTTAGAAAAATTAGAAAATTTTATAAAAAAAATATAGCTCTAGGTTTTCTAGAGCTATATTTTTTTATAAATTAGTATTTACGATATTATCCATAGAGTATAGACCTTTAGATTTATTAAATATAAATTCACAGGCTCTTAATGCACCTATTGCAAAAACTTCTCTAGATATAGCAGAATGTTTTATTGAAATAACTTCACCGGCACCGGCAAATATAACTTCATGTTCTCCAACTATATTTCCACCGCGAACTGTGTGTATGCCTATCTCTTTTTCATCTCTTTTTGAGATTCCTTCTCTTCCATATATGAAATTAGTATCTGAATCTATAGAATCTTTAATAGTGTTAGCAAGAAGTAATGCAGTACCACTAGGAGCATCTACCTTTTGATTATGATGTTTTTCTATTATTTCTATATCAAAATCTTTAAAAAGTAAATTACTTATATTTTTTAGTATAGCATTAACTATATTTATACCAATAGACATATTTGCAGAATAGAAAACAGGAATAGCATTAGCTAATTCTAATATTTGTGATTTTTCTTCATTAGAATATCCTGTAGTACAAAATATTACTGGTTTATTGTTTTTAAGTGCAAAGGTTGAAATATCTTTTAAAGAATCAGGTCTAGAAAAATCCAAAATTACATCTATATCTACATTGCAATCAGATATAGTACTGAATATTGGATAATTTAAAGTATTATCGTTAAATTTATCAATACCAGCTACTATTTCTAAATTTTTAAAGTTTTTAGATGTGGCAGAAATCATTTTTCCCATTTTCCCACTACATCCAACTAAAAGTACTTTTACCATAGTATCCTCCTAAATGATTTAAAGCTTCTATAAGGTTTAAAATTAGAAACATATAGAAGCTTTAAATTTTATAATAAGTTATGAGCAGATAAAGAAGATTTTAAAGTTTCCTTATTTTTATCTTCCATATCAACAAGCGGTAATCTTAAATCACCTACATTTTTATTCATTAAATTAAGAGCTGTTTTAACAGGGATAGGGTTAGTTTCTATAAATAAATTGTTAGATAAATCTAATGTATCTAGTTGTAGCTGTAATGCTTCATTAACTTTACCTTCTTCAAATAATTTGCATATATTATGAACTTTATCAGGAATTACATTAGCAAGAACAGATATAACACCTATACCGCCCATAGCTAATATTGGAACTATTTGATCATCATTTCCAGAATAGATATCTAGTTTATCTTTACATAAAGCTTTTATTTTTATAATTTGGCTCATATCACCACTAGCTTCTTTAACTGCAACTATATTTTTAAATTCACATATTTCTTTTAATGCTTCAGGTGGTATATTCATACCAGTTCTACCTGGAACATTATAAACTATTATTGGCGTATTTACATTATCATTTACAGCTTTAAAATGTGCAACAAGACCTTTTTTACTAGTTTTGTTATAGTATGGATTTATAACTAATAATCCATCTACTCCTACTGATTCAGCATATTTACTCATTTCTATAGCAGAAGCTGTATTGTTACTTCCAGTACCAGCAATTACAGGAATCCTTTTGTTTATAATATCAACAGTAAATTTTATTGTATCCTTTTTTTCTTTTTCAGTCATTGTAGAAGCTTCACCAGTAGTTCCACAAATTATAATTGCATCTGTATTATTAGATATATGCCATTCTAATAATTCTTTTAATTTATTAAAGTCAACTCCTGTTTTAGTAAAAGGGGTAATTATAGCTACTCCAGAACCTTTAAAAATACTCATAATAACAATCCTTTCTAAAATAAATTTTTGTTTTTAAAATATATAATTAAATAAGATTTTTTTCAATAAATACTTCAGCAATTTGAATTGCATTTAGTGCGGCACCTTTTCTTATGTTGTCGGCAACAACCCAAATATTAACCCCATTGTCTGTGCTAAAATCTCGTCTTATTCTACCAACATAAACCTCATCTTTTCCAGCAACGTCTATAGGCATAGGATAAACACAATTTTCAATATCATCTTTTAAAACTATGCCTTTAGCAGAGGCGTAAAGTTTGAATATATCTTCTATATTAAAAGAAGATTTTAATTCAATATTAATACTTTCACTATGTCCATGATATACAGGAACTCTAACAGTAGTTGCTGTTATTTTTAAAGAATCATCATGAAAGATTTTTCTTGTTTCATTTATCATTTTCATTTCTTCTTTAGTGTATCCATTCTCTAGGAACACATCTATTTGTGGTATTAAGTTAAAAGCTATAGGAGATGTGAATTTTTTAGGGCTTTCTCCTTTTGAACCATTTTCAAGATCTTTAAATCCACCTAAACCAGCTCCAGAAACAGCTTGATAAGTTGAATATATGATTCTATCTATTCCATATGCATCATATATTGGTTTTAAAGCTACCATTGCTTGTATTGTAGAACAATTAGGATTAGCAATGATGCCTTTATGATTTTTTATATCTTCCCAGTTAACCTCTGGAACAACTAATGGAACTTCAGGATCCATTCTAAAAGCGCTACTATTATCTATAACGATGGCTCCATACTTTACAAAGGTTTTAGCAAATTTTAAACTAGTGTCACCACCAGCTGAAAATAGTGCGAAGGTAATTTTTTTGTTTTTAATATTATCTTCAGTTAATTCTTCTACAATTACTTCTTTATTTTTAAAAACTAAAGTACTACCTGCAGAACGTTTAGAAGAAAAAAAATAAATATTATCTATAGGAAAGTTTCTTTCTTCTAATATACTTATAAATTGTCGTCCTACCATCCCAGTAGCACCTACAACAGCTACATTATAATTCAAAATAATCACTCCTCAAATATATATTATAATCGTATTATATGAGAAAATATAATTGATGTATTAGCTCTAAAATTAAGTTGTTAATTTAGAATTAAAATTTATTTATTTCTCTATAATATTATTATATATTTTTACATAATAAAGTTATATACTTTTGTAAAAATATGCATATTAAAATATATGAAACAATATAAAAAATATTAGCTTCTATTAGTATATTAAAATAATTATATAAAAAAAGATATATATATATGAATAAAAAATAAAAAAATAAGTTTGAAAACAATTACAAAACGAAAAAAATGCAATTTATAGCAAAATTAATTGCAAAAAAAAATTAGAAAATAAAAATAAAATAAAATAATTTTATGTAATATTTTTACAGAGATTAAAACAATATATGAATTGTTAAAAGTTGGTTTAAAAAAAATTGCAATTTCTATGAAAAATAGATGAATTTAAAAAATAAAAAGATTAAACTTAGTATAATAAATAAAATATACTAAATTGATTAGAAAAATCTACTTTAAAATAGTAAACGTTGTACAAATAAAATTCATTTTAAAATTAGTACTGTTAAAAAAAAATTAAAAAATAATTTTAAATTTAAGCATAATAAATATAATTACTTACATAAATATATATATAAATAAAATATTATAAGTTAAAAAATAGAAAAAATATTAAAAAAATCAGGAGGATATTTATTATTACTTAAATTTAAATAAGAAATAGTAAAAACAAATAATTAAGACTTAATTTTAGCACAACTTAAAAATAGTAGTTTTAAAGAGAAACTTTATACTAGTTATTTGTAAAACAATTAGACTATATTAAAAAATAAATAATTAATATAAAATTGTAAAAAAGTATATTTTAGATTGAATATAATAGTAGAAAAAAGAACAATGTTTACAAATTAGAAATAAGTTTTTCCAGAATAAAGAAAATTAATTGTTTTTAGCATTAAAAAAATAAAAAAAATTTGAAAAAACCATTAAAAGTAATAAAATTTCATAAACAAATGAAAACTAAATTGTTTGACAATTGAAAAGTGATATGATAGTATTATAAAAAATAAAAATTTCCAAATAATTCTGTTTGGATTTTTATAAAAAGTTAAGTGTAAAAGTTAAGTGGCAGTGGTTGAAGATGTATATAAAATATGAATATGTTTAAAATTAAAATATTAATAAATTGAAAATTTAGATAAAAATATAATTTTATGATTTAGGGCGTAGAATTAATTGGAATTATCTAAAAATTCAAAATATAATACGCAATTAGATTCATTGCCACCAAATAAGGGGGACTAATTAATGAAAAGCAAAAGAATGTTAGCGACAATATTAACAGTTTCATTAACAGCTTCAATAGCTCTTGCTGGCTGTGGAAGTGGTGGAAATGAAAGTGCTAATGGAGAAAATGTAGGAGAAGGAACAAAAGATGCAGAGCAATACTTAAATGTACTTGCATTAGAACCAAAAACTTTAGATGTTTCTAAGAGTACTGATACATACTCTTCAGATGTTTTAGTTCAATGTATGGATGCATTAACAAGAACAGAAACTAAAGATGGAAAGGAAGAAGTCGCTCAAGGAGTAGCTGAAAGTTGGACAACTTCTGAAGATGGATTAAAATGGACATTTAATTTAAGAGACTCTAATTGGAGTGATGGAAAACCTGTTACTGCTAAAGATTTTGAATACTCAATAAAAAGAACAATGAAACCGGAAACTGGTTCACCTTACGCATTCTTATTATATCCAATAAAAAATGCAGAACAAGTAAATTCAAGTAAGTTACCAATTGAAGAATTAGGAGTTAAAGCAGTTGACGATAAAACATTAGAAATTACACTAGAAAGTCCATGTCCATACTTTTTAGGAATAACATCTTTTAAAGTAATGCAACCACAAAGACAAGATATTGTAGAGCAAAATGGAGAAAAATATGGCTCTGAAGCGAATACATTAATATTTAATGGACCATTTAAAATTACAGAGTGGACACATAATAACCAAGTTGTATTAGAAAAAAATGATCAATATTGGGATAAAGATAAAGTAAGTTTAGATAAACTAACAATGAAAATAATAAAAGAAGTGCCATCAAGAATGAGTGAGCTTTTAAATGGATCACTAGACACTTGTGCGGTTACTAAGCCTGAATGGATTAAAAAATTTGATGAAACTGGAAACTTTAATGTTATAAATGCTTATGATGGAGCTACAACATATGCATTCTTTAATACTAAAGATAAGTATATGTCTAATGCTAAAATAAGAAAGGCATTTATGATAGCTGCAGATAGAGAAGGTACAGTTCAAACTTTATTTAAAGGGTTAGCAGAGCCGGCATATGCTTGGTGCCCACCAGCAGTAAAAAGTGGTGAGGAAACATTTAGGAGTAAATCTGAAGATTTTGTTAAAAAACTAAAAGATGAAAATCCGGATCCAAAGGCATTGTTAGTAGAAGGATTGAAAGAGTTAGGACTAGATACAGATCCATCTAAACATACATTTAAGTACTTACAATCTGGCACTAATGCAGAGGCAAAAGAATTCTCTGATTTTGCACAACAAAATTACAGTCAAGTATTAGGTGTAAATGTTCAAGTGGAACAGGTTGATTTTCCAATTTTCCAAAAGAGAACAAAGGAATTGGATTATCAAATAGCTGCAGCTGGATGGACAGGAGACTATAATGATCCAATGACATTCTTTGACGTGTTTATAACAGGTGCAGGTGCTATTGATAATGGTTGGGAAAATCCAGAATATGATGAAATAATTAAAAAAGCTAAAAATTCTAATGACCAAAATGAAAGAGCGGAACTGTTTAAGCAAGCAGAAGAATTACTTTTATATAAAGAAGGAGTTATTTCGCCATCAGTTTATAGAAAAAGAAATACTTATGTAGCTAAATATGTTCATGATGTAATGTATCCATTATTCGGAGTAAATGATTATAAATACGCTTATACTTCTGGAAGAAAGTAAGGGTGTTTTACAATAAAAGTGCAACGAACTTATAAAATAGTTCGTTGCAAGCACTTTATTTTAATGGAGGGATGATGTGATGTTAAAATTTACGTTAAAAAGACTGGGGTACATGTTTGTAACGCTATTTATAGCTATAACAATAACATTTATGTTAATACATGCTATACCAGGTGACCCACTGGCTTCTATGGCTAGAAACTTGCCACCACAAATTAAGGCAAACTATTATCAAAAATATGGTTTGAATGAGCCGGTAATAGTGCAGTATCAAAAATTTATAAAAAATGCACTACATGGAGATTTAGGAGAGTCTATAACTTATGCAGGAAGAAGTGTTACAGAATCTATTACAAGTTATGCACCGATTTCAGCTAAAATAGGAATACAAGCTATAGCAATAGGATTTACTTTAGGAATTTTATTAGGTATTATAGCGGCATTTAATAGAGGAAAATGGCCTGATTATTTAGTTATGTTTATAGCGATTTTAGGTATTTCTGTACCTAGTTTCGTAATCGGAGCGTTATTACAATTCTTCTTCACAGTTAAATGGATGTTATTGCCATCAACTGGTTGGGCTGGGTTTGGAATAAGTGGACTTAAATACACAGTACTTCCAACTATAGCATTAAGTTTTGGATCTATAGCGACTTATGCAAGATATATGAGAGCAAATTGTCTTGATGTAATAGGACAAGATTATATATTAACTGCAAAATCTAAAGGTGTTTCAAAGGTAAGCTTAATATGGAAACATGTTATAAGAAATGCGATACTTCCAGCTATAACATTATTAGGACCTCAAATTGCGAATATATTTACAGGATCATTTGTTATTGAAAGTATATTTGCTATACCTGGATTAGGACAATATTTCGTTTCATCAATAAACGACAGAGATTATCCAATGGTTATGGGACAAACAATATTCATTTCTTTTTTATTTATCTTCTCACTATTTGTAGTTGATATAGTATATGGATTAGTTGACCCAAGAATCAGAGTTTCAGGTGGAAAGAAATAGGGGGGGGTGTGTATTATGGCAGAATTATCAAAAGAAAAGTTTGAAATTATAGGTTGTAAAGAATTAGATTCAGATTTGATTTTAAGACCTAGTATGACTTATTGGCAAGATGCTTGGAGAAGATTAAAGCAAAATAAAGTTGCAATATTATCACTTTGTATACTGATAGCTTTAACTATAATGGTTATTATAGGTCCTATAATAGCGAGAGCTATATCTGGTGTAGGTTTTGAAGTTACAAATAATGATTTAGTAAATCAACCACCAAATTCACAGTATTGGTTTGGTACAGATCAATTAGGAAGAGATACTTTCGGAAGAGTATGGCAAGGTGGTAGGGTATCTATATTTATAGGTATTGTTGGAGCTATTGTAGATACTGTTATTGGTTCTATATATGGCGGTGTATCAGGATTCTTCGGTGGAATAGTTGATGATATAATGATGAGAATATTGGAGATACTATACAGTATTCCTTATTTAATAATAGTAATATTATTTTCTTTGATATTTGGAAAGGGAATTGGATCGCTGATTTTAGCCATGACTGTTACAGGATGGTGTTATATGGCTAGACTTGTCAGAGGGCAATTACTACAAATAAAAGAGCAAGAATATGTTCTTGCGGCAAAGGCATTAGGCGCAAGTTCATCAAGAATAATAGCAAGACACTTAATACCAAACACACTAGGTGTTATGATTGTTGCCATAACATTTGATATACCTGGATTTATATTTGGTGAAGCATTCTTAAGTTATATCGGACTTGGCGTACAATCACCAGACACAAGCTGGGGTGCATTAGCATCAGCTGCTCAACAGAATTTAATATTCTATCCAGAGCAATTGTTATTCCCAGCATTAGCGATTTCTTTAACGATGCTATCATTCCAATTACTTGGAGATGGTCTGAGAGACGCATTAGATCCAAAATTACGTCAGTAGTAGGAGGGAATAGCTATGGAAAAAATATTAGATATAAAAGATTTGAGAGTTTCGTTTCATACTTATGCTGGTGAAGTTCAATCAGTAAGAGGTATAAGCTTTCATTTAAATAAAGGCGAAACATTAGCAGTAGTTGGAGAATCTGGTTGTGGTAAAACTGTTACAGCGAAGGCTATAATGAGATTGCTTCCAGAACCAATGCCGGCAGAAATAAAAGAAGGAAGTAAAATTGAATTTGATGGAAATAGTGTTTTAGATATGGATGAAAAAGATTTAAGGGAGCTTAGAGGTGCAGATATATCTATGATATTCCAAGACCCGATGACTTCTTTAAATCCAACTATGACAATCGGAAAACAAATATCAGAAAGTTTAATTATTCATAGAGGAATGAGCAAAGATGAGGCTATGAAAGAAGCTATAAAAATGCTTGATCTTGTTAATATTCCTAATGCAGATAAGAGGGCTTATCAATACCCACATGAGTTTTCAGGCGGTATGAGACAAAGGGCCATGATAGCTATAGCGCTTGCATGTAACCCTAAAATTCTTATAGCAGATGAGCCAACTACTGCCCTTGATGTTACTATTCAAGCGCAAATTATGGACCTTATAGGAGATTTGCAAGAAAAACTTGGAACAGCTGTTATTTTGGTAACTCATGACTTAGGTGTTGTTGCAGACGTTGCAGATAGAATTCAAGTTATGTACGCAGGCCAAATAATAGAAAGAGGAAATGTAGATGAAATATTCTATAATCCACAGCATCCATATACTTGGGCGCTATTGCAATCAGTTCCTAGATTAGACACTAAAAATAAAGATGTATTATATGCATTAAATGGAACACCTCCAGATTTGATAAAGCCACCTGTTGGATGTCCTTTTGCAGCTAGATGTGAGTATTGTATGGGAATTTGCAGAGAAGCAATGCCAGAGGTTACAGTTGTTAGCGATACTCATGAAGTATCTTGCTGGTTAAAACATTCAATGGCACCTAAGATTGAAGTTCCTAAAGTTCTGAAAAGAGGTGAAGAGTAATGGCTAGTGAAAGAATAAAGAAAGATAATAATGAAATTTTAATAAATGTTAAAAACTTAAAAAAATACTTTAATGTAGGAAAAAATGCTACATTAAAAGCTGTTGATGACGTTAGTTTTCATATCTATAAAGGAGAAACTTTAGGACTTGTTGGTGAATCAGGTTGTGGTAAAACAACTTGTGGTAGAACAGTTATGGGTCTTTATGAGGCTACAGATGGAGAAATATTATTTGATGGTCATGATATAAGTAAACTAAATAAAAAAGAAAAAAAGCAGTTTGCAAGAAGAGCTCAAGTAATATTTCAAGACCCATATGCATCATTAAATCCTAGAATGACTGTTGGTGATATAATCGGTGAAGGTATAGATATACATGGATTATATAGCGGTCAGGAGAGAACGGATAAGATATATCACCTTTTACAATTAGTTGGATTAAATAAAGAGCATGCATCAAGATTTCCACATGAATTTTCAGGTGGACAAAGGCAAAGAATAGGTATAGCTAGAGCTCTTGCTATAGAACCAGATTTTATAGTTTGTGATGAGCCTATATCTGCACTAGATGTGTCAATACAGGCTCAAGTAGTAAACCTACTTATAAAATTACAAAACGAGCTAGGATTAACTTATCTATTTATTGCCCATGATTTATCTATGGTTAAGCATATATCAGATAGAGTTGGAGTTATGTACCTTGGTACTATGGTTGAGCTTGCATCAAGTCATGATTTATACGAAAAGCCATTACATCCATATACTCAAGCACTACTTTCATCAATTCCTATACCAGATCCGGAGATTGGAAGGAGCAAAAATAGAATAGCCCTTGAGGGAGAAGTTCCAAGTCCAATAAATCCAAAGCCTGGATGTAGATTTGCAGCTAGATGTAGATATGCTAAACCTATTTGTAGTGAAAAAAATCCAGAGTTTAAAGAAGTTGAACCAAATCACTTTGTAGCATGTCACTTATTATAAAGTGTAATATGAAGTTTTTATAAAAAGAATGGTTTTAAATGAGTTTATTCATTTAAAGCCATTCTTTTTAATTGATTTAAATTTATACAGGGTTCTAAAGTTATTCATTTATCAAGTGAGAAGGCTTAAATTAATATTTTATCAATAACTAACAGATTATTTTAGTTAAAAGTTAAGAGTGAATAGTGAACAGTTGTGGTTATTACTACTCACTTCGTTCCTAGTAATTATCAACGTATCTTTTTATAAATTTGCAAAGCAAATTATATTGATAGATTTTTAAAAATCATTTTCAGAAAGTGGTTGACACTTTCATCCTAAATTCATAATTCATAATTCATAATTCTTAATTAACTATATTTGTACTTATTTTTCTGAACTGATAACAAAAATTTCATGAATAAATTTAAATGGGAGCTTGTATCCCTATATTACTCACTATGCTCTTGATAATGCTAAACATACTTTTTTAGGAACGGCTTTGATTTCTTTAGGTTTTATTGATATCCTTTCGATTTTATTGAAAAAGCAACTTACGGAAAATAGATTTCGGTACGCCTGTCCTTCTTGTTACGGCTGTAAACTTTGAATATAACTTTAGTTAGTTTTATATCTTTAACTTAGATTTTACCTGCTCTAATTTAAAGAAAATAGTAATTATAACTTAAAATTTTAGTTTAAAAATCCATAGGGGTAAAGTTAAGCCTAAAAATTCCTAAATTATAAAGTTGAAAGTAATAATGAAAAGAAGGATATTTTATTTAAATAGAGTGGCTTAACTTTACACATATGTTTATAACCTTATATAAATGTTCACATTCATATAAAAAAGTTTAAAAATACTAATTTTTCATGTAAAAAGGTATTAAAATAGTTTCCTTTTTAAATAAATAATAAAGATTGTTAACTGGAAAAACTTGAATTGAATTCTGAAAAAATTGTCAAAAGGTAAGAGAAATATCTGTAAAAACCTTTTCAAACTTATAATTAGCCTTATAATATTCAGAAATTTGAATCTATGTTATTAAAATATTTCAAAGTTCATAAAAAAGTAACTTGATTTGAGTAATGGTTTAATATAATCTATAGATATAAATAAATATTACAATTAAGTAAAAAAAAGTAATTTTTTTAATTATATTCAAATATATATAAGTATACAATGTTGCCAAGTGAATTATTCATTTACTTAGGTTAATAAAAGGGAGGCTATTTTTATGAAAGGTAAAAGATTATTAGCGGCTTTATTAACACTTTCTTTAACTGCATCTTTAGCTTTAACTGGTTGTGGAGAAAGTAAAAAAAATGATGAAAATGCAGCAGGTGGGGATAATAAAGAAGAAGCAAAAATGGATGATGAGCAGTATATAAATGCGTGGTTAACTCAAGAACCTAAAACATTGGACCAATCAAAATCAAGTGATTTATATTCATCTATTATTTTAACCAATATAAATGAAGCACTAACAAGAGTGGAAACTGATGAAAATGGCAAGGAAATAATTAAGGAGGCTGGAGCAGAAAGTTGGGAAAAATCAGAAGATGGTCTAAAATGGACATTTAAATTAAGGGATATGAAGTGGTCTGATGGTCAGCCGGTAACAGCTGAACAATATGTTTATGGTATAACTAGAACGTTAGATCCAGATGTTGGTTCGCCATATGGATTCTTATTGTTCCCAATTAAAAATGCACAAGTATATAATGGTGGAAAAGGTAAATTGGAAGATGTAGGGGTAAAGGCTATAGACGATAAAACTGTAGAATTTACTTTAGAAAATCCATGCTCTTACTTTTTAAATTTAACATATTTTAAAGTAATGCAACCACAAAGAAAAGATATATTAGAAAAGTATGGAGATAAATATGGAACAGAAGCAGAAACTATGATGTCTTGTGGACCTTTTAAAATGAAAGAGTGGGTACACAATAATAAAGTTGAATTGGAAAAAAATCCTGAATACTGGGATGCAGAAAATGTTAAATTAGAGAAAGCAACAATGAAGATTATAAAGGAAACAAGTTCTGCTATGAATGAGCTTTATAATGGTTCTTTAGATATGGCTACAGTTACTAAACCAGAATGGATAAAGAAATTTGATGAAAGTGGAAATTTTGAAATATTAAAAGGCTATGATGGTTCATCAGCATATATGTTCTTTAACCACAAAGACCAATATTTCCAAAATGCAAAAATAAGAAAGGCATTTATGCTAGCAACAGATAGAGAAGGTATGTGCGAAACTTTATATAAAAAGTTAGCAGAACCGGCATTAGCTTGGTGTCCTCCAGCAGTTTTCATTGGTGATGAAGAGTATAGAAAGAAAATTGAGTTCAATCCTGTTGAGGAACTTAAAAAGGAGAACCCAGATGCAAAGGCTTTATTTATAGAAGGGTTAAAAGAATTAGGGTTAGATCCAGATCCATCTAAGCATACAATAACATTTTTACAAGCAGGAACAGATGCAACATCTAAAGAATTTGCTGATTTTGAACAACAAAATTTCCAAAATGTATTAGGAGTTAATATAAAATCAGAGTTTTGTGAATGGGCTGTTTTCCAAAGTAGAGAAGAACAACTAGATTACCAAATAGCTTCAATGGGATGGACAGGAGATTATAATGATCCTATGACATTCTTTGATATGTGGATGTCTACAGCTGGAGTTGTACACAACGGCTGGAAAAACGAAAAATATGATGAAATAATACAAAAAACAACTAAAACTATAGATCCAGAAGAAAGAGCTAAATTATTTGCAGAGGCAGAAAAAATGTTAGTTTATGATGAAGCGGTGTTTAGTCCAACGGTTTATAGATTTAAAAATTCATATGTTCGTAAGTATGTAAAAAATGCAACAACAAAAACATTTGGCGTTGGAATTATGGATCTTAAATATCTATATACTTCAGGACGTTAATAAAAAAATAAGGGCTATTCCATTTGTGGAATAGCCCTTTTAAAAATATTTAAAAATACAAATTGAAAATAATACATAATGGTAAAAGTTTTATTGGCTATGAATAAAATAATGCAACTGTTAATATATGATTTAAATTATATTAATAAGACTTAAAACTAGAATTACTTAAGCTGGTTAAGAATATATATAAGTGAGGAATAAAAAATCTTAAGGGGGTAGGGAATATGAAAGGGAAAAGGTTATTGGCAGCTATATTGACAATTTCTTTAGGAACGTCTATTTTTTTAGCAGGATGTGGAAATGAAAAAAAAGGTGAGAATAGTAAAAATGACAATAAAGAAGAAGCAAAAATGGATAAAGATCAATATTTAAATATGATCTTAGATGCAGAACCTAAAACATTAGATCCATCTAAAGCAACAGATACAGTGTCATCTCGAGTTTTAGGAAATACAATGGAAGCTGTAACTCGTTTAGAAGTAGATAAGGATGGAAAAGATACAATTGTACCAGCTGGTGCAGAATCTTGGGAAATGTCTAAAGATGGAATGAAATGGACTTTTAAAATGAGAGATATGAATTGGAGTGACGGACAAAAGGTTACTGTAGATGATTATATATATGGTATAACTAGAACTTTAAATAAAGAAACAGGTTCTCCATATGCGTATTTGTTATATCCTATAAAAAATGCACAGGCATTTAATACGGGAAAAGCTAAAGCAGAAGATTTAGGACTTAAAAAAGTTGATGAATCCACTTTAGAATTCACACTAGAATCACCATGTACCTATTTCTTGGAGCTTACTTATTTTAAAGTTATGGAACCTCAAAGAAAAGATTTAATAGAAAAGCATGGAGATAAATATGGAACAGAGGCAAATACATTTTTGTTTACAGGTCCTTATATGATAACTGATTGGGTGCATCAAAGTAAAGTTGAGTTAGTTAAAAATCCTAATTATTGGGATAAAGATGCAGTAAAGTTAGAAAAAGTTACTATGAAGATTATAAAAGAAGAAAGTTCAAGAATGAATGAATTATATAATGGCTCTATAGATTTAGCTGGTGTTTCTAAACCGGAATGGATAGAAAAATTAGATGAAACTAATAATTTTGAGGTTAAAAAAGGTTATGATGGTACTGCTTGGTATATAGCGTATAATTTTACAGATCCATATTTAAAAAATGCAAAGATAAGAAAGGCATTTACTTATGCGATGGATAGAGAAGGAATGAGTAAAACTTTATTTAGGAATTTAGCAGAACCGGCAACAGCTTGGTGTCCTCCAGGAATACAAATTGGTGGAGAAGAGTATAGAAAGAAAGTTGATTTTAATTTCTTAGATGAATTAAAGAAAGAAGGAACTACAGATCCAAAGGCATTATTAATAGAAGGGCTTAAAGAAGAAAATATGGACCCAGATCCAACAAAGCATACATTTAAATACTTAGAATCTGGAACTGATGCTAGATCCAAAGAATTTGGTGATTTTATGCAACAAAATTTCAAAAGTGTTTTAGGGGTAAATGTAGATGTAGATTATGTTGAGTGGCCAATATTCCAAGAAAGGACTAATAAACTAGATTATCAAATGGCTCATAAAGGTTGGCTTGGCGATTATAATGATCCAAATACATTCTTTGATATGTGGATATCAACTGCTAAAATGGCACCTAACGGATGGTCTAGCGAAAAATATGATGACTTAATAAAGAAAGCAGGTCAAACTACAGATCAGAAGGAAAGAGTTAAAATATTTGAGGAAGCAGAAAGATTATTACTTGTAGATGAGGCTGTTATAGGACCAACAGTATTTAGATTTAAAAACACTTATGTTCGAAATTATATTAAAAACTATATGTCTCCAACATGGGGTGAAGTAGAGTTAAAACACACTTATATATCAGGTAGAGAATAGATAAATAAAATAGGCGATTTCAAAATAAAAAAATATTTTGAAATCGCTTTTCGTTTTTAAAGTCAAAGAAAGGGGGAAAACGATAAAAAAACACAAGCTTTATGTGTAAAAAATGATGTAAAAGCAAGAAGTTTGGGGAAATGTTTTAAAAAAATTAATAAAGTTATTAAAAAATTAACAAAACAGTTTAAAAATGAACTTCTTACATTAATTGTTATGCAAATGTATATATTTTTAAAATATTGTAAAAAATGTGACAATGTTATTGATTTATTTAAATGTATATATATAATCATAAGTATAAGGTAATTTTAAATTAAAAAATAAACTTTACAGTATACGCTAGTTAGCAATAAGTAAATTGTTGATTTACTTTTACCTGTGATGGTGCGTAATGGTAATAAAAGGGGGAAATCTTATGAAGAGCAAGAAAATATTAGCGGCTTTACTTACACTTTCATTGACTATGTCAATGGTATTTACTGGATGTGGAAATACTGGAAAGAGTACTGGGGATGCTGCAGAAGACGGTAAGGAAAATATAGACAAGGAGCAGTATGTTAATTTAATATTGGTAGACGAGCCTAAAACAATAGATCAATCTAAGTCAACGGATTTATATTCATCTCAAGTTTTAACAAATGTAAATGAAGCATTAACAAGACTAACTGTAGATGAAGATGGAAAAGATAAAGTAATTGAAGCTGGAGCGGAATCTTGGGAAAAATCAGAAGATGGATTAAAGTGGACTTTTAAATTAAGAGATATGAAGTGGAGTGATGGTCAGCCTGTAACAGCAGAACAGTATGTTTATGGTATTACAAGAACTTTAAACCCAGAAGTAGCATCACCATATGCATTCTTATTATATCCAATAAAAAATGCACAGGCTTATAACGGTGGAAAAGCAAAGATTGAAGATGTTGGAATTAAAAAAATAGATGATAAAACTCTAGAATTTACCCTTGAAAATCCATGTTCATACTTTTTAGATTTGACATACTTTAAAGTAATGCAACCTCAAAGACAAGATATAGTTGAAAAATTTGGTGACAAATATGGTACAGATGCAAATACAATGGTATTTTGTGGACCGTTTGTTATGAAAGAATGGGTTCATAACAATAAAGTAGAATTAGAAAAAAATCCAGAGTATTGGGATGCGGAAAATGTTAAGCTAGAAAAAGCTACAATGAAAATTATAAAAGATGAAAATGCAAGAATGAATGAAATATATAATGGATCCTTAGATTTGTGTACAGTTACTAAACCGGAGTGGATAGAAAAACTTGATAAAATGGAGGCCTTTGAAATTAAGAAAAGTTATGATGGTTCAACAACTTACACAATGTTTAATACAAATGACAAGTATTTTAAAAATAAAAAAATAAGGAAGGCATATGCTATTGCTAAGGATAGAGAAGGTTCTTGTTCTACTTTATATAGAAATTTAGCAGAGCCAGCAACAGCTTGGTGTCCTCCAGCAGTTAAAATTGGAGATGTTGAATTTAGAGAAAAGATTAAATTTAATGCTTTAGATGAAATTAAAAAAGAAAATTCTGATCCAAAAGCATTATTAATAGAAGGATTAAAAGAAGAAGGTCTTGATCCAGATCCATCAAAACACACATTTAAATATTTAGAATCTGGAACAAGCGCTCAAAATAAACAATTTGCTGAATTTGAACAACAAAATGTTAAAGAAGCCTTAGGCGTGAACGTAACAGTTGACTATGTTGATTGGCCTATATTCCAAGATAGAACTAAACAATTAGATTTCCAAATAGCTTCTCAAGCTTGGGGCGGAGATTATAATGATCCTATGACATTCTTTGATATGTGGATGTCTACTGCTGGAATAGTTCCAACAGGCTGGAAAAGCGAAAAATATGATGAGTTAATAAAGAAAACAACTGAAACAATGGATGTTGAAGAAAGAGCTAAGCTTTTTGCAGAAGCAGAAAAACTATTATTAGTTGATGATGCAGTTATAACTCAAGGTGTATGGAGATTTAAAAACACATATATTCGTAAGTTTGTTAAAGGATATGTATCTCCTACATTTGGAACTCCTGATTTAAAAAATGTTTACACTTCAGGAAGAGAATAATATAAATATAAAAACAAGAAAAGTGGCGTTATGTACGTCACTTTTTTTATTTTAAACTATAACTATTCACCCATTATGTGTTTTGTTTAAAATGAAAAATCTTCACTTGATAAAAGTATAAGTTGAAATTTGAAACGCTATATCGCTATATAAATTAAAAGATTATGTATTAAAAATTTAAGATTATTTCCCTTATAAGATTTATATGATAATATATTAATATAATTGAATATTTACATATAATTAATATATAATTAATATATAGATATTTTTATGAAGTGATGAATTAAAGAAAATTTAAAAAGATATCACACTAATTATGAGAAAATTATCTATTTTGCTAAAAGTATAAAAAGATTTAACAGAGTCTTAATATAAGTTAAGGAGTAGTAGAGATGAAGTTCAAAAATATATTTAAAATATCTATTGCGATTATTCTTTGTATGATTGCTTTAGTCGGATGTAATAAAGGAAAAGAAAATAAAGATAAAATAGTAGAAGAGGATAAAAATCATATCCAAGTGCTTTTAGATTCCGATCCTAAAACTTTAGATCAATCAAAAACAGTAGATACTTATTCATCTCAAGTTTTAACTAATGTTATGGAAGGTCTTACTAGAATAGAAGTTGATGAGAATGGCGAAGATATCATAAAGCCAGCAGGAGCTGAAAAGTGGTCTGTATCTGATGATGGATTAGTCTGGACTTTTAAGTTAAGAGATATGAAGTGGAGTGATGGAGAACCTGTAAAGGTAGAGGACTATATATATGGGATAACACGAACATTATCTCCAAGAGTAAATTCTCCATATGCTTTCTTATTATATCCAATAAAAAATGCAGAAGATTTTAATTTAGGACAAGTTTCTGAAAGGGAATTAGGAGTGAAGAAAATAGATGAATCTACATTGCAAATAACTTTAGAAGTACCAACGGCATATTTTTTAAACCTAACTTATTTTAAAGTTATGGAACCTCAAAGACAGGATGTAGTAGAAAAATATGGGGAGCTATATGGTTCAGGTTCGCAATATATGGTTTATACAGGACCTTTTATTATATCTAGTTGGACTCATGATGATGAAATTCAACTTTTGAAAAATAAAAATTATTGGGATGAGAAATCCGTGAAATTAGAAAAAATTACAATGAAAGTTGTACAAGATGAAGAGAAAAAGATGAATGAACTTTTAAATGGAGATTTAGACATAGCAAATGTTTATGATAAAATAACTATTGAAAAATTGAATGATAGTAACAGCTTTAATATTAAAAAGGGGTATGACGGTTCAGTAAATTACACTATATTTAATCAACAGGATAAATATTTTAAAAACAATAAAATAAGAAAAGCATTTATAATTGCAGCTGCAAGAGAAGAAGCCTGTGAAGATGATTTCAAAAATTTAGCAGAACCAGCATTAGGTTGGTGTCCCCCAGGTGTTCAGTTGGGTAGTGAAGAATATAGAACAAATGTGAATTATTTCCCAGTGAATAACCTGAAAGAAGAATATGGTAATCCTAAACAATTGCTGATAGAAGGACTTAAAGAACTTGGTTTAGATCCAGATCCTAAAAAGCATACATTTAAATATTTACAATCAGAGATAAATGAAAAATCTAAATATTATAGTGAGTTAGAAAAGAGTGTTTTTGAGAAAAATTTAGGCATAAATATAGATATAGAATATGTTGGTTGGGTTGAATTTCAACAAAAGACAAGGGCTATGGATTATCAAATGGCAGCTCAAAGTTGGATTGGTGATTATAATGATCCAAGTACGTTTTTTGATATATGGTCTTCTACAGCTGGAATAATACAAACAGGGTGGTCTAATGAAAAATATGATAGATTAATAAGAGAAGCTTCTAGAACTAATGATCAAAAGAGTAGAATGGAATTATTTAATGAGGCGGAAAAAATATTGGTAGAAGAAGATAGTGTTATTAGTCCATGCTTATGGAAGATAAGGAATATATATGTTAGAAAAGAAATTAAAAACTTTACTAGACCTATGTGGGGAACTATAGATTTTAAATATACCTATATTGAACAATAAAAGGACTTGCGTTTTGCAAGTCTTTTTATGTATAAAAATCCTTTTATCGTAAAGAATATTAATACGATAGGAGGGGTTTTTATGGGAAAAACACCATTGAAAAAAGTTATAAAAGCAAAGTTGAAAAGTAATAGAGAACTAACTCCTTATGAAAAATTGAGAGAAAAAATGAAATATGAAATAGCAGAAGAGTTAGGACTTAAAGATAAAGTTGAAAAACATGGTTGGAGCAGTTTGACTACAGAAGAAAGTGGTAGAATAGGTGGTTTGATGACTAAAAAGAAAAAGCAACTTAAAATACCCAAAAATAATGAAATAAATGATTAATAAAAAACCTTCTTGTGTGTATTTTAACAATTTAGTATTATATATTAAGAAAAGCTATAAACATTAAATCTTATAAATTGTATAGAATAATAAGTTTTTAATATATAATTGCAGTAGATTTTAAAATGAAGATATATTTATAATATATAGAGGATGGAGGTTCAATAGTGAGTTGTTATAAAGATTTTGCTACTATTTATGATGAACTTATATATGGAGACGTTGATTATAAAAAATGGGCAACTAAAATATTAAGCATATGTGATGAACTTAATATAGAAAGAAAAAATTATTTAGATTTGGCTTGTGGAACTGGAAATTTAACTGTCGAGGTTGGTGAAAAATTTCAGAATGTATATGCTGTAGACTTATCTCAAGAAATGCTTACTGTGGCAGAGGAAAAATTAAGAGAAAAATCTATAAGAGCAAAGGTACTTTGTCAAAATATATGTAATTTGAAAATAAAAAATAAATTTGATCTTATTACATGTTGTTTAGATTCTACTAATTATATAACAGAAGAAGAAGCATTAGAAGATTACTTCAAAGGTGTTTATGAAGTGTTAAATGTAGGTGGAATATTCATTTTCGATATGAATTCTAGTAATAAATTATTAAATATATTAGGTAATAATTTATTTAATTATGATAGTGAAGATGTTGTTTATATTTGGGAAAATTATCTTGAAGATGACATAGTAAATATGTATCTAACATTTTTTGTAAAAGAAGGACAAGTTTATAAAAGGTTTGATGAAGAACATGTAGAAAGGGTGTATGAAAGTAAATTTATATTAAATGTTCTAAATAAAATAGGATTTAAAGTAAATTGCATATTAGATTGTTATGAAGATAAAGAAATAACAAAAGATAGTGAAAGAATAACTTATGTAGTAAGAAAATAATGTTTTAATATTAATTGCAAACAGGAGGTTGGAGATTTATGGATAAGATAATAAGAGCAACAGCTAAAGATGGAGAGGTTAGAATAATAGCAGCTATAACAACAGATATGGTACAAAAGGCTACTAAAATACATAATTGCACACCGACAGCATCTGCGGCATTAGGAAGAATGCTTACATCAGCAGGCCTTATGAGTGCCATGTTAAAATCAGAAAATGATAGTTTAACATTGCAAATAAATGGAGGGGGAGAGGCAAAAGGTGTTGTGGTAACAGCTCATACCGATGGAAAAATTAAAGGATACATAGGAAATCCTGGTGTAGATCTTCCTTTAAATAGTAAAGGAAAACTAGATGTAGGTGGAGCTATAGGAACAGATGGATATCTACAAATTATAAGAGATATGGGATTAAAAGAGCCATATGTAGGTCAAGTGCCAATATGTACTGGTGAAATAGGTGATGATTTAGCATATTACTTTACTGTTTCAGAGCAAACTCCTTCAGCAGTAGCAGTTGGCGTTTTGGTTGATAGAGATTTAAGTATAAAAGCTGCTGGCGGATTTATAATACAAATGATGCCAGGTGCATCTGATTTTGTAGCAGATATTATAAGTTATAGACTTCAAGAAATACCTTCAGTTACAACAATGATAAGTGATGGAAAAACAGTACAGGATATTATAAATTCTTTATTTGATGATATGGATGTAAAGTTTTATGATGAGGGTATTTTAGAGTTTGAGTGTGATTGTTCAAGAGAAAAAGTTGAAAATGCATTAATAAGTATAGGAAAAAAAGATTTACAAGAAATATATGATGATGGAAAAACAGAAGAACTTAAGTGCCATTTCTGCAATAAAAGCTATGACTTTACTCAAGAGGATATAGGCAACTTGTTAAAAGAAATTGAGAAATAATGAAATAATAATGTAAAAATTTAAAATATAGGATTCCAAAATAAATATTTAACTTATGATAAGTATATTGTTTAAAGTATTGAAGTTAAATTTTAAAATTGGAATCTTATATTTTAGTTAAGAGTTAATAGTGAACAGTTGTGGTTATTACTACTCACTTCTTTCCTAGTAATTCTCAACGTATCTTTTTATAAATTTGCAAAGCAAATTATATTTATAGATTTTTTAAAATTATTTTCAGAAAGTGGTTGCCACTTTCATCCTAAATTTTTAATTCATAATTCATAATTTTTAACTAACTATAGTTGTACTTATTTTCCTCAACTGATAACAAAAATTTGATGTATAAATTTAAGTTATAGATTGTATCCCTATACAAATAATAGAACATAAAAAGAAAATTTAAGCATTATATATAAAAAATAGATTATAAAGAAAAATAAAGAAACAAGAATGAAATAAAAGAAAAATAAAAATAAATTAATATAATTAATTACTGAAGTGTTGACATATAGCTAAAGATTTTGTATTATGTAAATGTGCTCAGTAAGAGCACGAGAGATGGTCGCATAGCTCAGCTGGGAGAGCATCTGCCTTACAAGCAGAGGGTCACAGGTTCGAACCCTGTTGTGACCACCATTTTGGCCTAGTGGCTCAGTTGGTTAGAGTACCGGCCTGTCACGCCGGGGGTCGAGGGTTCGAGTCCCTTCTAGGTCGCCATTAAATTAAATAAATTTTAGGCTCGATAGCTCAGTCGGTAGAGCAGAGGACTGAAAATCCTCGTGTCGCTGGTTCGATTCCTGCTCGAGCCACCAGAAAATGCGGGAGTGGCTCAGTGGTAGAGCGTCACCTTGCCAAGGTGAACGTCGCGGGTTCGAATCCCGTCTTCCGCTCCAATTTGGCGCCATAGCCAAGTGGTAAGGCAGAGGCCTGCAAAGCCTTTATCCCCAGTTCAAATCTGGGTGGCGCCTCCAAAAACTCATTACATTTGTAATGAGTTTTTTTGCGTTTGAAAAAATATTCTGGTACATATTTAGAAAATTTAGAGTTAAAGCTACATTAAAAATTAATTAGTCTTAAATAAGCTATTAAATTTCAGATGTAACTTTAAAAGATATGTTTAATTAAGTTTAAAATTTGTAAATTTACAAATTTTAAAGTCGAAGTTAATTTTTAACAAAAAACTATAAATCAAAATATAATAAATTAAGAGTCTAATCTAAAAGCTTAAATATCTAAAAAGAAAATACTTCCTCTATCTATTAACGTTGTATTAGATAGATAAATAGGTGTGACGTTATGTTTATCTAAAAAATTTAGAATATCATCTTTAAATTTATATTGATTTAAAGAACCATAAAAAACTAAATGCTTAGTATCTAGCAAGCCACAGGTTCCACCAATAAATCCATAGTCTAGACCAGGAAGATTTATGTCTCCTGATGGAAGTAGTAAAACATCTAAATCATGATGTGACAAAGCACTATAAATAGATTTATCAGTAGTTATCAATGCTTTTTCATTTATTATTGCAGTGGAACATTTAGTGTATCCTTGTTTAACATTTATTAAATTTTTATGTGAAACTAAATTTAAAAGTTTCTTATCTGTATATTTTAAAGCGTGTATAAAATAGTTATCTAAATTTACTGCGTTTAAAAATATATCATAAGGATATTTATCTGTAAGTCTGTTATTTGAATACATAAAAGAGATATTATATTTGTTTTTCAAAACGTTAATAAAATCTGTATTCATATCAGGATGTACTATTAGTTTGTTATTAGAAATTACAGTTAGGAGCATGTCTGGATGTCCGCAGACCGCATCATAAAGTTTATTACAAGGAGGACATTTCATTACTATACAATTTAAATTTTCAAGAGCTCTAAGTTCTTCTTGAGAAATTCTAAAATCAACTAATGCTAATTTCAATGATAAACACTTCTTTCTTTGAGTTTTGGTGAGAGGTTTTAGATTTAATTTATACATTAAATTTTTACTATCAATTGAGAAGGATAACTATCTACTAACATGGATTTTAGTCACATGAAGATTTCTCATTTGACAAATGGATGAATTATAACTTCAACTTAAAACCTATAAGTTTGAATTTTACAATTTGGCTGTCGATAATTGTTAAAAATATTAATGTATATGAATTTTTATAAAACACATAATAATTACGAAATATAATTTTTTATATATTATCATTTAAATAATATGTTTACAAGTTATAGCTTTTATAGTTAGGTAGTTACCATGCTAAAAAGGAGTGAGCTATATGTTGATGCTAACACTTATAAAAGAAAATTCTAGAGATTATTTAATAGATGCTATAAGAAATGCAAGAGAGTATTTTAAAATTAAAGGCGTAAGAATAGGAGTTTCTGAGAGTATAGAAAACAAACACCATATTATAAAGATTTATTGTGATGACGAAAATTATGATGTGAAATTCGAAAAAATGTTTAACTTGTATATAGCAAATATTTTGTTTAAAGAGCTTGTAGATGACTTTTGTGAAAAAAATCTTTCTAAGTATTTAGTTGATAATTTTTACTTTTTAAAGTGTGAAGATATTATAGAAATAAAGAAAGAAGTTTTAAATATTTTACAAAAGGAAAATAGTCCAATAAATGAAAATATGATTTACTATATGAATAGAAAAAATGATATTGTAGATAAAATAGTATTATTTTTAGAAGAAAACAATGATATAAATATAGATGGATTTATAAAATTTAGAATGAAGCAATTTTCATGTGAAATACAAGATATAATTGAAAAGATAGTAGAAAAATTTATGGTTGAAAAAGAATATGATGAGTTTATAAAATTGTTAAAGTATTTTATAGATGTTCAAGAAAGCAAAATAGATGAACTTCACATAATAATAAATAATGATGGGAATTATGCTCTTGTGGATAAATTAGGCGAAGATGTTCTTCAAAGTATAATGGATGAACTTTCTGTAGATAATTTAAATTTGAATGTAACAATTGAGGATTTAATAATAAGTGGATTGATTACAACAGCACCTCAAAAGGTTATAATGCATTGTGTTCAAAATTGTAAGAGTAAAGAACTTATAGAAACTATAAAAAAAGTATTTGGGGATAGAGTTTCCTTTTGCGATGAATGCATAAAATGCAAGCAAATAAAAAGTTTTTTAAAAGTTTAAAAAAGGTATTGACATTAAATCGAAATTAAGTTACAATACATGATGTTGAAATAAATAAAAGATTAAACAAGAAGAAACAGCCGTTTCTCACCTTGCAGTTATGCTAGTAAGGTTACACTGTAATAAAATTATTCTATGAATGCAGTAGGACGGCTTTGCCGTCCTTTTATTATTATATAAGTATAATCAGTGTTAGAAATATATTTAAGATATATTCTATATATTACACCAGGAGGTGAATTGCTATTAGTAAAAATAAAGACTTCATGATGAATGAAGACATAAGGGAAAAAGAAATTAGGGTTATTACTGATGAGGGTGAGCAATTAGGAGTTCTAACATCTAAGGAAGCATTAAGAATTGCAGAGGAAAAAGAATTAGATTTAGTTATGATTTCTCCAAATGCAAAACCACCAGTTTGTAAGATTATGGACTTTGGTAAGTTTATCTATGAACAACAGAAAAAAGACAAAGAAGCTAAGAAGAAGCAAAAAACAATAAGCATAAAAGAAATCAGATTGAGTGCTACTATTGAAGAAAATGATATAACTATAAAAGCTAATAGAGCGAAAAAATTCTTATTAGACGAAGATAAGGTAAAAGTTACTGTGAGATTTAGAGGTAGAGAAATTGAAAACTCACAAGTAGGACATAAGATATTGAACTCTTTTGTTGAAAAGTTAGGTGATGTTTACACTATAGAAAAGCCAGCTAAACAAGAGGGAAGAAATATGATATTAATATTAGCTCCAAAAAGAGCATAAACACTGAGAGGAGGAATTTATTATGCCAAAAATGAAAACTCATAGAGGTGCAGCTAAAAGATTCAAGAAAACAGGAACAGGAAAGTTAAAAAGAGCAAAAGCTTTCAAAAGCCATATATTAACTAAGAAAAGTTCAAAAACAAAAAGAAATCTTAGAAAAACTGGATACGTTTCAGTTACTCAAGAGAAAGCAATGAAAAAATTACTACCATATTTATAATTTAGGAGGTATTTTAAATGGCAAGAGTAAAGAGAGCTATCAATGCTCGTAAAAAACATAAAAAAGTATTAAAACTTGCAAAAGGATACTACGGTGGAAAGAGCAAGTTATTTAAGACTGCTAATGAGTCAGTTATAAGAGCATTAAGAAATGCATATGTTGGAAGAAAGTTAAAGAAAAGAGACTTCAGAAAACTTTGGATAGCTAGAATAAACGCAGCTGCAAGAATGAATGGTCTTTCATATTCAAGATTCATGAACGGAATGAAACTTGCAGAAATAGATATAAACAGAAAAATGCTTTCTGAGATAGCTATAAATGATCCAAAAGCATTTGCTGAATTAGTTGAAGTTGCTAAAAAACAATTAGGAGCTTAATTAAATACAATACATAAAAATGTAGCCTTGTGCTACATTTTTGTATTATCTAATTATTTAAAAAAAATAAATAAAAATACTATAATATATTAGAAAAAGAGTATATAATTACATTCAAGAGAAAATATATGATTAGAGGTGTTATTGGTGAAATCAAAGCTAGGCAATTTTTTTAAGATGAAAAATTTTACAGCTATGCAAATATTAGCTATTGGTTATGCCGGAATTATATTCTTGGGAGGAGTATTATTAAGTTTACCTATATCAAGTAAAGATGGAACCGTTACTCCATTTATAGATTCGGTATTTACATCTACATCAGCAGTATGTGTAACAGGTTTAATTACGGTAGATACTGGTACTCACTGGAATTATTTTGGCAAAACAGTAATAATATGTCTTATACAAATAGGTGGATTAGGGTTTATGGCTTTTGCAACAATGTTATCATTACTTATAGGTAAAAAAATAACACTGCAGCAAAGGCTAATAATGCAGGAGTCCATGAATTCAACCTCGCTACAAGGAATAGTTAAACTTGCAAAGTATATACTTATATTTACTTTTTCCATAGAAGGACTTGGAGCATTATTATTAAGCACACAGTTCATACCTGAGTTTGGATTGATAAAAGGAATATATTATAGTATATTCCATGCCATATCTGCATTTTGTAATGCTGGATTTGATCTTATGGGTAACTTCAATAGTTTAGTTAATTATGGAGACAATGTTGTTATAATATGTACAATAGGAGCACTAATTGTAATAGGTGGATTGGGCTTTTTTGTATGGGATGAAATATATAACTATAGAAATAGAAAGAAATTGTCACTACACAGTAAGGTAGTAATAGCTATGACTTCTACTTTATTAATTGGAGGAACAATACTATTTTTTGTATTTGAATACAATAATCCTGAAACTATGAGAAATATGGGTATAAAAGAAAGACTTTTAGCATCTATGTTTGCATCTGTAAGTCCTAGAACGGCAGGATTTAACTCTATATCCGTAGCTGGAATGACTATTCCATCAATTTTTTTAACAATAATATTGATGTTTATAGGTGGTTCACCAGGGTCTACAGCAGGTGGATTAAAAACATCTACAGCTGGCATACTTTATATGACAGTGAGATCAGTTATAGCTGGTAGTGATGAAACTGTAATATTTAAAAAGAGAATTAATCAAGATATAGTGTATAAATCTTTTGCGATTATGATTATAGCAATAGGACTAGTAATTACAGTTTCTGTATTATTAGCTATAACACAATCGGCTAGTGGAGAACCTTTTGAATCTTATATATTTGAGGCTACATCAGCCTTTGGTACAGTTGGGGTGACCATGGGGTTAACTCAAAAGTTAAACACTATTGGAAAGATAATAGTGGCACTTACAATGTATGCTGGAAGAGTTGGTCCATTAACATTAGTTTTAGCTATTGCGAAAAAAAGGAAAAATAAAAAAGTATGTATAAAATATCCGGAAGATAAAATTTTAGTTGGGTAGAGGTGATTATTATGGTTAAAAAGCAATTTATTATAATTGGACTAGGTAGATTTGGAACATCTGTTGCAGAAACATTGTATGCACTAGGAAATGATGTTTTAGCATTGGATAAAGATGAAGAAGTAATACAAAATATATCTGATAAGGTTACTCATGCAGTTCAAGTTGATGCTAATGATGAGCATAGCTTAAGAGCATTAGGAATTAGTAATTTTGACGTCGCTATAATAAGTATAGGATCTGATGTCCAAGCGAGTATATTATCAACTTTATTAGTTAAAGAATTAGGTGTTAAACATATAATAACAAAAGCTAATAATGCATTACATGCAAAAGTTTTATATAAAATAGGAGCGAATAGAGTAATTTTCCCAGAAAAAGATATGGGAGTAAGAGTAGCTCATAATTTATGTTCTTCTAATATTTTGGATTATATAGAACTTTCTCCAGATTTTAGTATTGCAGAAATTGTAAGTTCACCGGTTTGGTATGGCAAAACATTACGAGAACTTAATTTAAGAGCAGAGTATGGAATAAATATCATGGCTATAAAAACTCATAACGAAATAAATGTTGCTCCATCACCAGATGAGAGAATACAAGAAGAAGATATAGTAGTAGCTATAGGTGAAACTAAGCAGTTAAATAATCTTGAAAAATTAATTAGATAGGGGATTAAATATTGCAATACATTAGTAGTAAAGAAAATACTTTAATAAAAAATGTAAGAAAACTAAAAGAAAAAAAACATAGAAATTCTCAAGGGTTATTTTTAGTTGAAGGCTTTAGATTTATAGAAGAAGCAATAAAATCTGAATTTAATATAAAGTATATATTTATAAGTGAAAATTGTACTAGTGAAAATTATGATAGATATATAAATTTTTCAGGAGACGTTTATACAGTAAGTAGTAGTATTTTTAAAATCATAAGTAGTACAGATACTCCTCAAGGTGCTATTGCTGTAGTGGAAAACAAAGCATTAAATTTATCAAACAGGGACGGAGTATACATTTTAGTAGATAGAATTCAAGACCCTGGAAACCTTGGAACTATAATAAGAACTGCTCATGCATCTGACTGCTTAGGAATTATAATTACAAAAGGAACAGTTGATATATATAATGAAAAAACATTAAGATCAACAATGGGGTCAATATTTAATATTCCAATAATTGAAGATAAAGATTTATCTTTTGTAAAAGAGTTACAAGAACGTGGATATAAATTAGTTACTAGCTCTTTAGATACTGAGAATAATTTCTATGACATTAATCTTACGGGAAAAGTTATTATAGCTGTAGGCAATGAAGGAAATGGAATTAGTGATGAAATTTATGAACTTTCCAATGAAAAGGTAAAAATTCCAATGCCAGGTGGAGCAGAATCATTAAATGCTTCAGTTGCAGCATCTATAATGATGTATGAGGCAGTAAGACAAAAAAATATTAAATAAAATGTTGAATTTAAAATGAAACATGGGTATAATAGAAACTATATTTAAAAATTAATATTTGAGGCATATTGTATTAAATGATAAACTAAGCATTATTATATTAATTTATGTGTCTAAACTGTGAAGGAGAAAAGTAGTTATAAAAAGCATACAGGGAATAAGAATCATAGATTGAGAGTTCTTATATGAAATGTTTTATAGTGAAGTTCACTCTGGAGTTCTAATTGTGAAGTTATAAAAATGGTAGTAATTAGCGGGTTAAACCGATATCTTTTAACTAAGAGAAACTTATTTTAAGTTTAATTAGGGTGGTACCGCGGATATATCCGTCCCTTTGTAGGGGCGGATTTTTTATATGCAAAAATATAAAAATAAATATAAAACATTATTATTTGATAAATGCATAAACTTAAAGTTAATCTTAAAAATCTATGTAATTTATAAGATTAAATTAAAATTTTTAGTCTAGGATTAAGATAGTAAATGTTATATAACTTATAACAGTTTTACATAAAGGTTTAATTTATTTTAAAGAAGGGAGTTTATTTAATTATGAAGGAAAAATTAGAAGCAATTAAGTCTTCAGCACTAGAAGAAATAAAAGCTGTTGTAGAAAAATCTAACCTTGAAGATATAAGAGTTAAGTACTTAGGAAAAAAAGGTGAACTTACTCATATATTAAGAGGAATGGGAGGTTTATCTAAAGAAGAAAGACCTGTGATTGGAAAACTTGCCAATGAGGTTAGAAGTGCTTTAGAAGCGTCTATAGAGAAAGTAGCTACTGACATTGCTAAAAAAGAAAAAGATAATAAACTTAAAAATGAAGTTATAGATATTTCTATGCCAGGCAAAAAACAAACAATAGGTAATAGACATCCTTTAGATTTAACACTTGAACATATAAAAGAAATATTCCTATCAATGGGATTTTCTATAGAAGAAGGACCAGAAGTAGAGAAGGATTACTATAATTTTGAAGCTTTAAATATACCAAAAGATCATCCAGCAAGAGGTGAACAAGATACTTTCTATATAAATGACAATGTAGTGTTAAGAACACAGACATCTCCTATACAAATAAGAACAATGGAAAACCAAAAGCCACCTATAAAAATGATAGCTCCAGGTAAGGTTTATCGTTCTGATGCAGTTGATGCTACTCATTCACCTATATTTTACCAAGTTGAAGGACTTGTTATAGATAAAGGTGTAACATTTGCAGATCTTAAAGGTACATTAGAATCATTTACTAAAAAGATGTTTGGTGATGTTAAAACTAAATTTAGACCACATCACTTCCCATTTACCGAACCTTCAGCAGAAATGGATGCAACTTGCTTTGTATGTAATGGAGAAGGTTGTAGAGTATGTAAAGGTAGTGGTTGGATAGAAATACTTGGATGTGGAATGGTACATCCAGAAGTTCTAAGAAAATGTGGAATAGATCCAGAGGTTTATAGTGGATTTGCATTTGGATTCGGATTAGATAGAATGGTTATGCAAAAATATGCGATTGATGATATAAGATTGCTTTATGAGAGTGACATGAGATTCTTAAATCAATTTTAGTAGATTATAATTTAAAGGAGGAAGAACAATGAAAGTTCCAGTAAATTGGCTTAAAGATTACGTTGATATAAATGTTTCACCGAAGGAATTAGCAGATGCGTTAACATTATCAGGATCAAAGGTAGAAGAACTTGTAATTACAGGAGATGATATTACAAATGTAGTTACAGGAAAAATAACAAAAATAGAGAAGCATCCTGATGCAGAAAAATTAGTAATTTGTGAGGTAAACATTAATAAAGAAGAACCAATACAAATAGTTACAGCTGCAACTAACATGAAAGAACAAGATATAGTTCCAGTAGCATTACATGGAGCTACATTACATGGAGGACTTAAAATTAAAAAAGGTAAATTAAGAGGTGCAGTATCTCAAGGGATGTTCTGTTCAGAAGAGGAACTAGGAACAGCTGGAGATGAGCCAGTACACGGTCTTCTAATATTACCAGGGGATACTCCAATTGGTGTAGATATAAAAGAAGTTGTTAAAATGGGCAGTGCAGTTATTGAGTTTGAAATAACATCTAATAGACAAGATTGTTTAAGTGTTGTGGGTATAGCAAGAGAAACTGCTGCTACTTTAAGAACTACTTATAAAATGCCTAAAATAGAATATAATGCAAAGTGTAATGAAAATATTTGTGATAGCTATAAAGTAGATGTAAAAGATGATTTATGTAGAAGATTTATGCTTAAAGGTATAAAAAATGTTAAGATAGAGCAATCTCCAGGTTGGATGCAAGAAAGACTTTTAGAAGTAGGTGTTAGACCTATAAATAACATTGTAGATATCACAAACTTTGTTATGATAGAGCTTGGTCAACCATTACATGCTTATGATGCAAGAGAAATAAAAGCTAACAATTTCGTTGTGGAAAGAGCTGTAAATGGTGAAAAGTTTACTACACTAGATGAGATTGAAAGAGAGTTAGATGAAAATGTATTATGCATAAAAGACGGAGAAAAGACAATTGGTCTTGCAGGCATAATGGGTGGATTAAATTCAGAAGTTAAAGATGATACAACTATGGTTCTTTTAGAATGTGCAAATTTTGAAGGTGTAAACATAAGAAATGTATCTAAAAAGTTGAATTTAAGAACAGAAGCGTCATCAAAATTTGAAAAAGACTTAGATCCAAATCAAACAGAAATAGCAATTTCTAGGGTTTGTGCTTTAATTGAAGAATTAAATGCAGGAGAAATAATGGAAGGAACTATAGACATTTATAATGAAAAAAAAGAAGATAAATATCTAGAAGTTGATAGTAACTGGGTAAATAAATTCTTAGGAACTTTATTGACAAAAGAAGAGATGAAGAAATACCTAGATAGCTTAGATTTAACTACTGAAATAGAGGGAGAAACTTTAAAAGTTAAATCTCCAACTTTTAGAAGTGATATAAATATTAAAGAAGATATTGCAGAAGAAATAGTAAGAATATATGGTTATAACAATGTTCCATATACAATGCCTTTATGTGAAGCTGAAAAAAGTGGAAAAAGTGAAAAACAAAATTTAGAAGAAAAAACTATAAATACTTTAATTAATAGTGGATTAAACCAATCAATAAGTTACTCTTTTGTAAGTCCTAAAATCTTTGATAAGCTTTTAATAAGTGAAGAAAGTGAATTAAGAAAAGCAGTTAAAATTAAAAATCCATTAGGTGAAGATTTTAGCATAATGAGAACAACAACATTAGCATCTGCTATGGAATCTTTAGCAAGAAATAATGCTAGGGGTAATAATATTGTAAGATTGTTTGAAATAGGAAAAGTATATATACCAACTGAAGATTCATATGAATTGCCAGAAGAGAGAAATATAGTTACTTTAGCAATGTATGGACAAATGGATTATTTAGATTTAAAAGGTGTAGTAGAAAATATTACTGATGAATTAGGAATTGAAAAAATCTCATTTAAAAGAGAAAGTGAGAATTCATCATTCCATCCAGGAAAGACTGCTGCATTATATATAGGCAAAGAGTATGCAGGGGTTTTAGGTGAAGTTCATCCAGATGTAGCTGAAAATTATGATATAGAAGAAAGATGTTACATTGCTGAATTAAATTTAGATGTATTATTTAAAAATGCTAAACTTGATAAAAAATATCAACCACTTCCAAAATTCCCAGCTGTAACTAGAGATATAGCAATACTTGTGGATGAAGAAATTTTAGTTCAAGAAATTGAAGACACTATTAAGAAACAAGGTGGAGCAATACTTGAAAGTTGCAATTTGTTTGATGTATACCAAGGTAAACAAATTCCAAAGGGAAAGAAAAGTGTTGCATATGCTATAATTTATAGACATAAGGATAAAACACTAACAGATAATGATGTAAATAAAGTTCATGATAAAATATTAAGATCTCTTCAGCATAAGTTAGGTGCAGAGTTAAGATAGAATATATAAAAGCAAAACAAATTTATTTGTTTTGCTTTTTTGTGATTTTAGATATAGAAACAGGTATAATAGAATTAAGGAATTTATAGGAAGATAAACATAGACGTAAAACTAAGCCTAAAAATTCCAAAATTATAGTGTTAAAAGTAATAATGAAAAAATTAAAATGCTAGTCTGAGAAAATTTCAAAGAAACTCTAAAAATAAAATGGTTAGATATGGTTTATTTTACTACAGTTTTATGATAAAATATTAGCAACTATAATCTTTAAGAGGGTGTTTTTTTGAACATTATAACCGTTAGAATAAATGGAATTGAATATAACTTAAAAGGCGAGGAAAATGATCAATACTTGCATAAGGTAGCTAAATATTTAGATAATCGTATTCAAGATTTAATGTCCACAAATAAAAAATTAAGCCCAGGAGATGCTACAGTTTTAGCAGCTTTAAATATGGGAGATGAAATTTTAAAAAGTGAAGAAGGCTATAAGAAGTTACTAGAAAACTATAAGAAGGTTGGAAATGATAATAAACTTCTAATTTCTGAATTAGAAAAAATGAAAAATGAAATTGAAGGATTAGAAGAAGAAAATTCAAAACTTATATCTAATAATGAAATTTTAGAGAAAAAATATTTAGAGATGGAACCAAAGATTAATGAGCTACAAGAAGAGGCTAGTAAATTAAAAGTTTTAGCAATAGATTCTAGTGAGAGAGATTCTGAATTGAAAAATGTAAAAGCAGAATTAGAAGAAAAAGAAAAGACTATTTTTTCAAAAGAAAAAGAACTTAATTTTATAAAAGAAGAATTAGAAAAGAAAAATGAGGAACTAACTAATTGGATTAAAGACGCTGAAGAGAAAAATGAAGAAATAAAATCTAAAGATATGGAATTATATATAAAAAATGATGAAATAAAAGAAAATGATATAAAAATAAAATCCATATCAGAGGAATTGGAAAGAAAAGATTTGGAACTTCAATCTATGGAAGAAGAGTTAGCACTTACAAAGGAAAAGTTACAATATAAAGTTGAAGAGATAGAAAATCAAAATTTAGAGATAGAATCAAAAGATATAGAAATTCAAAATAGAGAGAGTCAGCTTAATGATAAATTAAAAGATTTTGAAGATTTTAGAGAAAAAACTAAAATGAAAAATGAAAAGTTGACTAAAGAATTAGAAGAAATAAAAATAAAAAATGATGGTGAAGTTAAAGAAACTGAAAAGTTATTAAAGGAAATAGATCAAATTAATGAGGAACTTTTAATAGTAACTGATTTTTTAAAAGAAGTAAAAAAAAAGAATGATGACTTAGATAGAGAAAAGTTTATATTAACAAATGGAAATAAAAAATTATTAGCAGAATTAAAAAAATTACGATTAGAAAAAAGTGAACAATTAGCTAGAAATAAACAATTAGTCTTAGAGTTACAAGACTTGAGAAAAGAATTGACTAAAGAAAAGTTGAAAATTAATCCTTTATTGAATATAAAATAGCTTGTAGGTATTATATCTTACAAGCTATTTTCCTTTACTATGATTATAATTAAAAATATTAAAATGAAAAAAATTGTCTTTAAAACTTTATAAAATATACTTTAAACATACGAAATTTGAAGTTTTTATGTATAAATTGTATGTATTTTATTAATAATTGAAAATATAAGGTGCTAAATGCTACTTATAGTGCATAGTTATATTCTAACAGTTCACTATAGGAGGAAAGATGTGGCATGAAAGTTTTGTTGTGTGTAAGACAAGACTACTTGAAAAACACAGGTAGCGATACGGCTATAATAAAACAAGTTTATAAACATTTAAGATTATTAGATATAAATGTTACCATAAATAATGGGAATATTTATTCTTTTAAAGGCTATAATATAGTTCATCTTTTTAATATTAATGAAATAGGTCAAATTTATAAATATCACAAAGAAGCAGTAAAATGTAAGTGCAAGTTAATAATAACACCTTTGTATTTTAATATGGAGAAGTATTATAAATACAAAAATGAAGAGGATAAATTAAAATTTTGGAAAAGTTCCAATTTATATAGAGAAGAAGTGTTAAATAAATGTAATTTAATAGTTTGTAATAGTCAATGGGAAAAAAATGTATTACAGAAGGATTTTAAAGAATATAAAAATATTATAATTTTAAAAAATGGTGTGAGTGAAGTTGAAGATGAAAATGTTCCATTATATAATTTTGAGAAGAGACATAATGTAAGTAATTATGTTTTGGCTGTAGGAAGAATAGGAGCAAGAAAAAATCAGTTAACACTTAGTAGAATTTGTAATGAATTAAATATTGATTTAGTTTTAATTGGTGCAGTAGATGATAAAAATTATTTAAAAGAATGCTTAAAATATAAAAATGTAAAATATTTAGGATTTATGGATAATTATAATTTGTTTAATGCATATAAATTTGCAAGAGTATATGCAATACCTAGCTTTATGGAAATTACAAATTTGGCTGCATTGGAAGCTGCTGGAAGCGGGTGCAATATGCTTATAACAGAAGAGGGTGCAATGTCAGAGTATTTTAAAGAGCTAGCTGTATATTGTAATCCTTATGATGATCAAACTATAAAAGAAGGAATTTTAAAAGCTTACTATAAAAGAAAAAATGATTGTTTGAAAAATTATGTATTTAAAAATTATAGTTGGGAATCTACAGTAAATATACTTTTAGATGAATATAATAAGCTTTTAAATAGATGTCAATAAAGTGTATATAGGGTTCTAAGATAGGTGTTTAATTCTTCACTTGATAAAAGTATAAGTTAAAATCCTAACTTAGGACCCTATATAAATTATTGTTGGATTTATATTATTACAATTGGTATAATTGTATAAGGCATTGTAAAAGATTTATAATAAAAGGTAATGGAAATAGTTTTTAAGATATCAAGTTCAAAACTAAAGGCTCAAAATAGGAGTGAGAAATGATGAAAAAAGTGGAGTTACTAGCACCAAGTGGAAGTATGGAAAGCTTGTACGCAGCAGTGCTTTCAGGGTGTGATGCAATATATATGGGCGGAAGTAAATTTTCTGCTAGAGCATATGCAAATAATTTTGATGATGAAGATTTAAAGAATGCAGTAGATTATTGCCATATTTATGGAGTAAAAGTATATATTGCAGTTAATACATTAATAAAAGAAGAAGAATATAATGAGGCAATAGAATATATAAGATTTTTATATAAAATAGGTGTTGATGCGCTGATAATTCAAGATTTGGGACTATTTTATGGATGTAAAAAGTTATTTCCAGATTTTGAGTTGCATGCATCTACTCAAATGACAGTACATAATGGCGATGGTGCACTATTTTTAAACAAATTAGGATTTCAAAGGATAGTTTTATCTAGAGAGTTGTCGCTAAAAGAGGTAGAATACATATCTAAAGATTTAGGCATTGAAACGGAAATATTTGTTCATGGAGCTTTATGTGTTAGCTATTCAGGACAATGTCTTATGAGTAGCATAATTGGCGGTAGAAGTGGAAATCGTGGTAGATGTGCTCAACCTTGTAGGCTTCCATATACTTTAATAAATAAGAAAAATGGATTAAATAAGGCAGGATATTTATTATCTCCAAAGGATATATGTACCTATGATGAAATAAAAAAAATAATAGATAGTGGGACTTCTTCTTTAAAAATAGAAGGTAGGATGAAAAGACCAGAGTATGTTGCTGGTGTAGTTGGAAGTTATAAAAAGGCTATAGATAGCTATTATAATAATAAACCTATTGATGTTAAAAATGAATATAAAAAGCTTACTCAATTATTTAATAGAGAAGGATTTTCAAAGGCTTATATGTTTGGAAATGTTGGAAAAGACATGATGGCATATAATTGTCCTAAAAATAGTGGCATATACCTTGGTAAAGTTCAAAAGGACTTAACGATAACATTAGAAGAAGATATACATTTAAAAGACGGCATTAGAATTAAGGATGATGGATTTGCCGTGTCTGGAATAAAGCTAAACAAAAATGATGTTGAATATGCTAAAAAAGGAGAAAAAGTTACGTTAAAGCCAACTAAATATAAATCTGGAGATGTCCTTTATAAAGCAGGAGATATAACTTTATTAGAAGAACTTTCTAGCATATATGAAAATCTGTATGCTAAAAAATTACCAATAGATTTACAAATTGAGTTTAAGGTTGGATATTCTTTGAAATTAATTGGTAAATTTGAAGAAAATGAATTTGAAGTAAGTGGAGATATAGTACAAAAGGCTTTAAAAAGACCACTTGATAAAGAAGGATTATTAAAACCTTTAAATAAATTAGGGGATACTCCCTTTGAGTTAAACAAAATAGAGTTTTTAGACTTTGAAGAAGGGTTTATGGCAGTATCCTCAATAAATGCTATTCGTAGAGAACTTACAGACAAAATAATAAATTTCCTAATATTAAAGTATAGAAGAGAAGATAAAGTTAAAAAAGATATTAGTTATATTTCAAAGAAACCTAAAGAAAAAGCTGATCTTCCAGAATTTATGGTGGTGGTAAGTAATATAGAACAACTTAATGCGGCGGTAGATATTGGCGTTAAGGATATAGCACTGGACTGTTTCTTTAAGGGCAGTAAAATACGAATAGAAGAAGTTACAAATATTGAGGGAGTGAATGTGTATATAAAAACTCCTAATATAATTAAAGAAGAATTAGAAGGAATTTGTGGCTTAATAGAGAAACACATAAGTGGAATAAAAGGTATAGTTACTTCAAATTTAGCTATAATAGCTAGATTTTATAGTAGGATTAATATAATAGGTGATTATAAGCTAAATATATTTAATAGTTATAGTTCACAGTTTTATAGTGAATATTTAGATGGTGCAGTTATGAGTGTTGAACTAAATAACAAAGAGTTAAATAATTTAGCAAAAAAATCAACGTTAAAACCTCAAGTGATTGTTTATGGAAAGTATGAGCTTATGGTTAGTGAGTATTGTCCAATAGGTAGTTTGTTTGGAGGAAAGAGCAGCAAATCTTCATGTTCTGAAAAATGCTTTGAAGGAGATTATGTGTTAAAAGATAGAAAAGGTGAGGAATTTAAAGTTTTAACGGATAAATACTGTAGAAGCCATATTTATAATAATGTACCATTAAACCTAATCCCTAATATGAAGGAATATAGAAGAAATAATATAAATTCATTTAGAGTAGATTTGATAGATGAAGATTATAACAAATCTAAAGAAATAATAAAAATGGCTATGGAAGAGAAATTTGAAGGTGATTATAAAAGGTATACAAGAGGTCATTATAAAAGAGGAGTAGAATAAAGTAGGTGATATAAATGCAAGAAAAAACTTTAAGAGTATTAGAATATAATAAGATAAAAGAACAATTAAAAAAATATACAAAGACTACTGCAGCAAGAGAACTTATAGATAAGTTATCTCCTTATGATAATCTTTATGAGGTAAAAGAACATCTTGAGGAGACTAAAGAAGCATTTAAACTGTTAACAACAAAAGGAAATCCTCCTTTTGAAGGTATATATGATGTTAGAGAAGCAATAAATAAGGCTAAAAAAGAATCTGCATTAACTTGTGAACAGTTATTAAGAATTGCATCTATGCTTAAATGTAGTAGAAGTTTTAAAGAGTATATATCTCATAAAGAAGAAGAAGAAGGCTATAGGGTTTTAGAGGATATATGTATAGGAATAGTACCTATAAAAAAATTAGAAGATGAAATCTTTATGGCAATAGTAAGTGAAGAAGAAGTGTCAGATAGGGCTTCAGATGATCTTTATAATATTAGAAGAAAACTTAAACAAAAAAGTTCATCTGTAAAAGAAAAAGTAAATTCACTTTTAAGAGCTAATTCTAAATATCTTCAAGAAAATTTATATACTATAAGAGGCGATAGATATGTTCTTCCAGTTAGAGCAGAATATAAAGATCAAGTGCCAGGTCTTATACATGATCAAAGTGCTACTGGAGCAACTTTATTTATAGAGCCAATGAGTCTTGTAAATTTAAATAATGAGATAAGAGAGTTGTTTATAAAAGAAAAAAAAGAAGTAGAAAGAATATTACGAGTGTTATCTAAAAAGGTAACAAACAATATAGAGTTAATAGAAAATGATGCAAATATATTATGGGAATTAGATTTTATATTCGCAAAAGCTAAGTATGCTAGTGAAATAAATGGAATTTGTCCAGAAATAAATGATAAGGGAATTATTGACTTAATTGAAGTAAGACATCCATTAATTGATGCCAAAGTAGTTGTTCCTAATAGTGTATATCTAGGCAGAGAGTTTACATCTTTAGTAATTACAGGTCCTAATACTGGAGGGAAAACTGTAACTATAAAAACTGTAGGGTTAGTTCATTTAATGGCAATGAGCGGAATTTTAATTCCAGCAAGAAGTAATTCAGTAGTAAGCTTTTTCAAAAATGTTTATGCGGATATCGGTGATGAACAAAGTATAGAACAAAGTTTATCAACTTTTTCATCTCATATGACTAATATAGTTGGGATAATAGAAGAAGCAGATGAAAATTCTTTATGTTTATTTGATGAACTTGGTTCTGGAACAGATCCTACAGAAGGTGCTGCCCTTGCTGTGTCTATATTGGAGAACTTGAAAGAAAGAAGATGTAGAGTTGTTGCTACAACTCACTATAGTGAGCTAAAAGGATATGCATTAAAAACATTAGGCGTTGAAAATGGATCTGTTGAATTTAATGTAGAGACATTGAGTCCAACTTATAAACTATTAATAGGAGTTCCAGGAAAATCTAATGCTTTTGAAATTTCTAGAAGACTAGGACTTCCAGAATATATAATTAAAGATGCGAAAGAAAACATATCTACAGATAGTTTGAATTTCGAGGAACTTATTCAAAGTCTTCAAGCTAAGAGTATAAAAGCAGAGAATGATGCAAGAATAGCTGAAGCTCTAAAAAAAGATGCAGAAAAATTAAAAGAAAAATACGAAGAAAAGCTTTATAAACTTGAAAAGGCTAGAGAAAATGCACTATATTCAGCACAAAGAGAAGCTAAAAACCTTATAAAACAGGCTAAGGAAGAATCAGATACAGCTCTTAAAAATATAAGAGAAATTGAAAGACTTGGATATAGCTCTGATGCTAGAAAAAAACTTGAAGAAGAAAGAAAGAAAATAAAAGACAAACTTGAACATGCAGAATTAATAGAAACTAAAAAGCAAGAAGCCACAGGAGAAAAACTTAAAAAAGTTAATGAAGGTGACGAAGTATACCTTCCAAGATTGAATCAAAATGTTATAGTAATTTCGAAAATAGATTCAAAAGGAGAAGTTCAAGTTCAAGCTGGGATAATGAAAATAACAGTAAAATTTGAGGATTTAAGAAAATCTAAATCAATTAAACCAGATAAGGCCATAAGAAAAATGGAAAAAAGGGAAGCTAAATTAAGACTTAAAAATACTCCTACATCAGTTGATTTAAGAGGTATGGATTCAGAAGAGGCTATATACACTGTAGATAAATATTTAGATGATGTATATATAGCTGGACTTGGTGAAGTGTCTATAATTCATGGAAATGGTACAGGAATTTTAAGAAGCTCAATAAATGATTTGTTAAAAAGGCACCCACATGTAAAGTCGCATAGACTTGGAAAATATGGTGAAGGTGGAACTGGTGTTACAATTGTAGAGCTTAAATAAAAATATATTACAAAAGTTCCATTGATATATGCTATCATTGGAACTTTTATAATATAGAAATATAAGCGTAGGCGTAAAGGTTTTGGGTGAGTACTTATTTTAGTATTTTAAATTTTAAGATTACATTTGTAAAATATTTTGAAAAAAGATTTCTATAAGATATAATTAAATTATTCAAGTTATATAGGGAAATAATCATATGCGTAAAGCTAAGCCTAAAAATTCCAAAGAAACCCTAAATCAATTTTCAATGAATAGCTTATTTAAATTCTTTATTATTACATAATGTAGTAATAGCTTAAAAGAAAAATATTTTATTGGAATAAAGTGTTTTAGCTTTATGCACATGGGGTTCTAAGATGAATTTTAAATTTATGTATTTATCAGATGAGAAAACTTAAGATTAACGGCATATTAATAGTTGACAGCTTATTTTAGTTAAGAGTTAATAGTACATAGTTATGATTAATTACTAGTTGATGTACTTCTAGTAATACTGAACGTACCTTTTCTAGGACAGGCGTTGTTTAATATAGATTTTATTGCTAAACTTTTAACTTTTAAATAACTATAGTTGTGCTTATTTTTCTCCACTGATAACAAAGATTTAATGAACAAATTTAAATAAAATAACGTGGGAGTGGTAGGCATGATATTAGTTAGTGGATGCTTGTGTGGAGTAAATTGTAAATATAATGGCGGTAATAATTTAGATGAAAGAGTTTTAAAATTATTACAAGAAGGAAAAGCTATGCCTATATGTCCTGAACAACTTGGAGGACAGGCTACACCAAGGGTGGCTCATGAAATAATAGACGGTGATGGAGCGATGGTTTTAGATGGAAAGGCAAGGGTTTTGAGTCCAGATAAAAATGATGATGCTACTGAAGAATTTCTAAAAGGTGCAAATGAGGCGCTTAATATAGCAAAATCTATAGGTGCAGAGTATGCAATATTAAAAGCAAGAAGCCCATCTTGTGGTTTTGGGAAAATATATGATGGAACTTTTAGTGGCAATAAAAAAGATGGTAATGGAGTAACTGCAGAGCTTTTATATAGAAATGGTATAAAAATATTTACAGAAGAAACTTTAGAAGAGTTTTTTAGTAAAGAGAACAATAAATAGTATATTATTTTAAATTTATTATATAAATTATGGAGGGGTTGACACAAAAATGAACATGAATGATATTAGAAAAAATGCTAGAGAAAATTTAAATGGAAGTTGTAGAGTTTGTAAAAATTGCAATGGTGTGGCTTGTGCTGGTGAAGTTCCAGGAATGGGTGGAAAAGGTACTGGTGAAGCATTTAAAGCTAATTTTGATGCTTTAAATAATATAAAATTAAATATGAGAGTTATGCACGATGCAAAGGATATAGATATCTCTACAGAGTTTTTTGGGAAAAGAATGGATATACCGGTTTTTGCAGCACCAGTTACAGGTACAACTTTAAATATGGGTGGAAAATTTACTGAAGAAGAGTACATAACTTGGGTAATAGAAGGTTGTTTAGATTCGGGTATATATCCTATGGTGGGAGATACAGCAGTAGATTCATTCTTAATGACTAACCTTGAAGTGTTAAAAAAATATAATGGAAATGGAATTGTATTTATAAAACCATGGGAAAATCCTAATGTTATAGAAAAAATAAAATTAGCGGAAAAGTCAGGAGCTTTTGCAATTGGTGTAGATATAGATGCATGTGGACTAATAACATTAGCTTTACATGGAAAACCAGTTATGCCTAAAGGGATAGAAGAAATAAAGGAACTTGTAAATAGTACTAAGTTACCGTTTATATTAAAAGGAATAATGACTGTAGATGAAGCAATGCTTGCTGTAGAAGCAGGAGTAGATGCTATTGTAGTTTCCAATCATGGTGGAAGAGTTATAGACCAAACACCAGGAACTGCAGAAGTATTATCAGATATAGCTAAAGCTGTTAAAGGTAAAGTAAAAATACTTGTAGATGGTGGGGTAAGAACAGGAGTAGACGTATTAAAAATGTTAGCACTAGGTGCAGATGGAGTTCTTATAGGAAGACCATTTGTTACAGCTTCTTTTGGTGGCAGAAATGAAGGTGTAACTTGCTATGTAAACCAATTAAAAGGTGAATTAAAATCAGCAATGGTATTAACAGGATGTAAAGATATTGAAAGTATTAATGAAAGCATAATATATTAAAAATAACATATAACTTATTAAGTTAAGGGAAACAGTAAGATTAAAAAAATAATAAAATCTTGCTGTTTTTTATTACATAATATATTAAATTACACATAAATATAAATAAATTTGATAAAAATACAAAAAAAGTAAAACAAATTTACATTTTTTTGATAAAATTTAGCTGTTAAAATTGACATTGGAATTCAAGGAGGTATACTTTAATTAAGAATATTTATAATATTCTTAATTAGTTATAAAACTAAAAAAAATGTATATGTATATAATGTATTTAAAAATTTGAATTTGAAATGTACAAGCAATTGTTACATAGTAATAAAAATTCAAATTATAGTTTGTTATAAATTAAAAATGTTAAAAAACATCATAAGAGTTTCTAAGCTATAACTATAGGGAAACAAGCTCCAACTTAAATTTGTACATCAAATTTTTGTTATAAGTTAAGAAAAATAAGTACAAATATAGTTATTTATGAATTATGAATTTAGAATGAAAGTGGCAACCACTTTCTGAAAATGCTTTAAAAAAATCTATCAATATAATTTGCTTTACAAATTTATAAAAAGATACGTTGAGAATTACTAGGAACGAAGTGAGTAGTAATAACCACAACTGTTAACTATTCACTCTTAACTCTTAACTAAAATAATCTGTTAGTTATTGATAGAAATATTAATTTGAGTTTTCTCATCTGATAAATGAATAACTTTAAAACTTAACTTGGAACCCTATAAGGTTAATAAAGATAAAATAAAAAAAGGTATATAAAGGTATATAAAAGAAAATAATAGTCTAGAATTTCAAATTCTATTTTGTGAAACACAAGCATATAAGGGGAGCTTAATGAAGGAGTATCAAAAATAGATAAGAGGTTTTATCTATTATTTAATTAAATATGCCTAAAATTGCAAAGCAGTGAAGGGGGATATTATGATAACTAAATTAGAAGAAATAATTGAAAAAGCTAAAAGTGGTAAAAAGAAAACATTAGCAATTGCTGTAGCGCAAGATGAAGTAGTTTTAAAGGCAGTTTATGAAGCTGTTAGTGAAAATATAATAAATGCTGTTTTAGTTGGTGATGAAGATAAAATAATCAGTATAGCTAAAAATTTAAACATAGATTTATCTAAATTTAAAATTATAGATGAAAAAGATATAAAAAAAGCAGCAGCAAAAGCTGTTCAATTAGTAGTAAATAAGGAAGCAGATTTTATAATGAAGGGAATGCTTGGAACAGCAGACCTATTAAGGGCTGTTTTAAATAAAGAATGTGGTCTTAAAACTAACAATTTATTATCGCATGTAATGGTTTATGAAACTTCTAACTATCATAAGTTAATCTTATTAACAGATGGGGGTATGGTAACATATCCAGAGCTTAAAGATAAAGTAGGTATAATAAAAAATGCAGTTAATCTTGCTCATGTTTTAGGTATAGATTGTCCTAAAGTTGCACCAATTTGTGCAGTTGAGGTGGTGAATTCTAATATGCAAGCTACTTTAGATGCAGCAGCGTTAACTGCTATGAGTCAAAGAGGGCAACTTAAAGGTTGTATTATAGATGGGCCGTTAGGCCTTGATAATGCTATATCAAAAGAAGCTGCAAAGCATAAAGGAATAATTAGTGATGTTGCAGGGGATAGTGATATATTATTGGTTCCTAATATAGAAGCAGGAAATTTTTTAGGAAAATCTTTAACATATTTTGCAGGTGCAGAAAGTGCTGGAGTTATATTAGGTGCTAAATGTCCTGTAGTATTAGTTTCAAGAGCAGATAGTGCTCAATCTAAATTATATTCAATAGCTTTAGGAGCTACACTTGTTTAGTTAATATATAAGTTTTATTATGTTATAGTAAGTAAAAATTTTACTTTATAGTTAATATATATATTTGGGGATTTGGAGGGATATTATGAAAAAGGTAATTATGACTGGAAATGAAGCTATCGCAAGAGGAGCTTATGAAGCAGGTTGTCATATGGCGTCAGCTTATCCAGGCACACCAAGTACAGAAATATTAGAAAATTTTGCAACATATGAGGGTGTCTATGCAGAGTGGGCACCTAATGAAAAAGTTGGATTTGAGGTTGCATCAGGTGCATCAATAGGTGGTGCAAGAGTATTATGCACTATGAAACATGTTGGATTAAATGTTGCAGCAGATCCATTGTTTACAATGGCTTATGAAGGCGTAAATGGAGGATTTGTAGTAGTAACAGCAGATGATCCAGGTATGCATTCATCACAAAATGAACAGGATAATAGATATTATGCGCCTCATGCTAAAGTTGCACTTATAGAGCCATCAGACTCACAAGAGTGTATAGAATATATGAAAAAAGCTTATGAAATTAGCGAAGAGTTTGATACTTTAGTATTATTTAGAACAACCACAAGGGTTTCTCACTCAAAATCTGTGGTTACAGTAGGTGAAAGAAAAAATGTAGAAGTAAAACCCTACGAAAAAAATGTTAAAAAATATATTATGACACCAGCTAATGCTAGAGCTAAACATTATGAAGTAGAAGAAAGATTAGAAAAGCTTAGAAAATACTCAAATAATTGTGAGTTAAATAGAATTGAAATGGGAAGTACTAAAGTTGGAATAATAACAAGTGGTGTTTCTTATCAATATTGTAAGGAAGTTTTAGGTGATAATGCATCTTATTTAAAAATAGGATTAAGTTATCCATTGCCAGATGAAATGATAAAAGAATTTGCAAGTAAAGTAGAAAAATTATATGTAGTTGAAGAAAATGACCCATATATAGAAACAACAGTAAAAGCAATGGGAATAAACTGTATAGGAAAAGAAATTATACCTGTATGTGGCGAGTTAAACCCTACAATTGTAAGAAAGGCTATTTTAGGCGAAGGTTCTGTAATAAACTATAAATCAGATGTAAGACCACCATCAAGACCACCAGTATTATGTCCTGGATGTCCACATAGAGGAATTTTCTATGCAGTATCTAAATATAAGGATGTAATATCTACAAGTGATATAGGATGTTATACTCTAGGTATGAACCCTCCTTTAAACGTAGGGGATACAGTAATTTGTATGGGTGCATCTATTTCTGGTGGAATAGGTATAGAAAGAGCATCTATAGTAGGTAAAAGGGAAGGAAAAAAAGTATTTTCATTTATAGGAGATTCAACATTCTTCCATTCAGGGGTTACAGGACTTATAAACTCTGTTTATAATAATACTCCAATAGTTACTGTGATTTTAGACAATAGAATAACAGGGATGACTGGCCATCAAGAAAATCCAGGAAGTGGAAAAACACTTCAAAATGAACCAGCTCCTATGGTTGATATAGAATCATTGGTAGTATCTTGTGGTGTGAAGAAAGAAAATATTAGAGTTGTAGATCCTTATAAATTAAAAGAAACAGAAGATGCTGTTAAAGATGCCCATGATAGCAAAGAACCATTTGTAATAATAACAAAACAGCCATGTGCATTAATAAAAGAAGTTTTAAAGAAGAGAGCAAATTTAAGTTGTAAAGTAGATAGTGAAAAATGTAAAAAATGTAAGAAGTGCTTAAAGACAGGTTGTCCAGCACTTAAATTCCAAAATGGAATTGTTTCTATAGATGAATCCATGTGTAATGGTTGTGGATTATGTAAAGAAGTTTGTCCATTTGATGCAATAGAAAAGGTTGGTGAATAATATGAAGGATGTAAAGAGTATATTATTTATAGGTGTTGGGGGACAAGGTACAATACTTGCATCTAAAATATTATCTGAAGGATTATTAAGACACGGATATGATGTTAAAATGTCAGAAGTTCATGGTATGGCACAAAGAGGTGGAAGTGTTACAACTCAAGTAAGATTTGGAGAAAAAGTGTATTCTCCACTTATAGAAGAGGGCAAAGCAGATGTAGTTGTTGCTTTTGAAAAAAGTGAGGCCTTAAGGGCGTTACCATTTTTAAAAGAAGGTGGACATTTAGTAGTAAATGAATATGAAATACATCCAGTACCAGTGCTGATAGGAGAAGAGAAATACCCAGAAGACGTAATTGGTGAATTGAAAAAAAGAGTAGAAAAATTAGTAGTTCTAAATGCTGCAAATATAGCTGAAGAATTAGGAAATATAAAGGCTCAAAATGTAGTTCTTTTAGGAGCATTATTAAAAGCATTAGACTTAAGAGAGATAGATTGGGAAGAGGTAGTTTCAACACTAGTACCAAAAAAAGCTGTAGAATTAAATAAAAAAGCTTTAAAATTAGGTATGGAAGCATAATGTAATTAAGAGCTATTTCAAAATAATGATAAAATTTTATTTTGAAATAGCTCTAATTTTATTTCTAAAATCATATGGAATTATAGGAATTTTTAAAAAATTTGATATAATGTATTTATACTTTAAAATAAATAGTTTTTAATAAGTAAGAAATTTTTAAATACTATAGGGTTCCAATCATAGGCGTAAAGCTAAGCCTAAAAATTCCCAAATTATAGTGTTAAAAAGTAATAATGAAAAAATTTAAAATGCTAATCTGTGAAATTTTCAATGAATAGCTTATTTAACTATAGTAACAATATTTAAAGGCATATAACTTAGTGAATTTGGGTGAACAAGGGAGGAATATTTTATGAAACTGTATGATAAGCCATCAAAAGAATTAATGGACAAACTGTTGCCATATAAAAAATCAATAGAAAATATAGAAATATCTAAACCTATAAGTCATAATAAAAAGCTTTACAGAGAAGTAATATTTGTAAAAAAATTTACTAAAAATTTAAGTGTAGAACCTGAAAATTATATGTATATAGATGAGGATGATAATATTGTAGAAGATAAGATTCTATGTGAAAGGTTAGCTAGAATTTTTTATTATATGGATATATATTTAAATGAAGAAAAGGGAAGTATACTAGCTGCACTTCAGGATGAAGCAGATATAAATAAAGATAAAAATGATTATGAAAGTGTTCTAGAAGGGTTAGAAATTATAAAAAAAGGTCATCCTGAAAACATTGATAAAGTAACGTATGTAATAGAAAGGTTGCCTTTACTTAGGGTGAAAACTAACGAGAAATTAAAAAAATTAAAAGAAATAATAGAAGAAGAAAAGGAAAAGAATGAATATTTTAATGAAAGAATGATTGAAGTATTACATCCATATTATAGACAGGTTATGGAAGTGAATTATGAAAAAATATTACTTATTGGAAAAGGTAAGGATTACTATTCTGATATTAAAAATAAGGCAGATAAGAAAAGAAGAGTAAATAGAATTTTATTTAATACAAGACATAATGAAAAACTTATAAGAACAAATTATTTATTAGGTTATTATAATAATTTACTTAAATCATATGGCAACGTTCTAAGTATGAATTACAATCAATATATGAGGACTTTAGATAATGCTGGTATGAAAATGGCAGCTAATAAAATGTATTTATTAAGAAATAATGTAATGAAAAAGTAAAAATCATATTAATAAGTATAAAGTGAAATACTTATAAACTCCTATAATTTTTTATAGGAGTTTAAACTGAGATCTTAGTTTATAACTTTATCAAATGAGAATTTTAATGGATGATTATAGATTAAACAGAGTAAACAGACTGTTTAGTTTATAATAGTATTATTGACATATTAATTTATCCATATATAATTTAAGTTATGTTTAATTTAATTTTGAAGAAGGTATAAAATATGAGTAATAAGAGTTTATTAAATAAGTTTTTATCCTTTTCCGTAGGAAGTTGGATAACTTTTTTGATTGGAATAATTAGTACACCAATTATAACAAGAATGTTTTCGCCAGTACAATTTGGTATATATTCTCAGTTTGAATTGTATTCTAGTTTAGTTATGATTATATTAGTATTTGGTATAGATCAAGCTTTTGTAAGATTTTTTTATGCTGAAAAAGAAGAAAATAGAAAGCTATTATTATTAAGATGTGTAAAAATTCCAGCTATAATAAATATATTGTTAATAATTTTAGCCATTATATTTAGAGAGTACGTATCTAAATTCATATTTGGAAGTTATAATTTAATATTTTTAATAATTATTATAGTTCATGTAAGCTTTTTATTAATTAATAGGTTTGCATTATTAGTTGTTAGAATGCAACAAAAATCTAAAACATATTCATTATTAATTGTTATGAATAAAGTGTTTTATTTATTTATGATATTTATTGCAGGATACTATCTTAAAGATAATTATATGGCTTTAGTTTTAGCACTATTATTTTCTAATGTTGCAGTTACTATAATGGCTATAATATGTGAAAGAGAGTATTGGAATATATTTAATATAAAAGATGGTGAAATGAACCTACAAACTGATACGAAAGAAATTTTAGTATATGGTGCACCATTGGTTATAACAGCGGCTATACATTATATTTTCCAATCAGCTGATAGAATTGCAATACAAAGTTTTTGGGGGGCAGAGGAACTAGGGATATATAGTTCGGCAGCAAAGGTTGTTGCATTACTTACTATACTACAGGGCTGTTTTACTACGTTTTGGGTACCAGTAGCTTTTGAAAGATATGAGAAAAACCCAGAGGATGTAGAATTTTTTGAAAAGGCAAGTTTAATTGTAACTATTGCTATGTTTTTTTGCACTATTGGATTAATTTTATTTAGAGACATAATTATTTTATTTTTAGGTTCTGAATATAGAACTGCTGCGTATATAATACCATTTTTAAGTTTTATGCCAATAATGTACACAGTTTCAGAGACTACTGTTTTAGGAATTAATTTTAAAAAGAAGCAAAGAAAGCATATATACATATCTGTAGTTTCATGCGTTGTGAATATAATAGGAAATTTTATATTAGTTCCTAAATTAGGAGCTGTAGGTGCAGGAATTTCTACAGGATTGTCTTATATAGTGTTTTTTTCAATAAGAACATATATAGGACTTAGATATTACAAAGTAAATTATCATCTTAAAAGATTCTATATAATGACTTTTGCATTGTGTATATACACATTTTATGCTACATTTTTCAAATTTGGGTATTTATATATTTTATTAGGTATTTTAGAATTATTATTACTATATATTCTTTATAGAAAATATATTAATGCACTGATTAATATGTGTAGGGATTTATATAAAAAGAAAATAAAAAGATAAAATAAAACCTATTAAAATCAAATTTTATAAAATTTATTTTAGTAGGTTTTGTTTTTATTTTGTAACACAAAAATAAATAAAAAGAATAAAATATATTGTGTAAAAAAATAAACTTAATTGAGTTTATTCTTAGTTAAAGAATAAATGAGAAAATTATAAATTAATAAATATATTTTTGCTATGGTTAAAGTATTATTTGGGGGAGATGTAATGAATAAAAAATATAGAAATACAAGAACGATAAACTTAAGAAGAAAGAAAAGGGAAAAAAGGAAAAAAAGGAAAAAGATATGTGCTACCATAATAGCAATGATTTTAATTGTATCTTTAGGTATGATATCTAAACAAATATATGTAAAAAATCATAGCTGTAAAGTTTTAGTTAACAATGAACAAACTGTTGAGGAGATTGAACAAGCAACTGAAAACTTGAAGGGAAAAACTATAAGATTAAAAGGTAGTGATATATATAATAAATATATAGAAATGAGTAAATCCCTAAAAAGTAAAAATATTGTTTTGGTAAATGAAAATAATATGCTAGAAAAGTTATTAGCTATGCCATTAGCTAGTTATAAAAATGCATCAGTGTTAGTTATTGATAATGATAATATACCAGATGATGTTAAAAATGAAGTGAGTAGGATAAATCCTGAAGAAGTATATATAGTAGGAAATGACACAAGTATATCTAAAACTGTTGAAAGTCAGATTGATTCAAATAAGAAAATAAAAAGGATATGCGGAAAAGATATATGTCAGTTAAGCAAAAATATAGCAAAAGAGATGAGTGGATATAATACTGTTTTTGTAGCATCAGAACAGGATAAGGATAAAAATACACTAATAGCATCAGTAGCATCAAAATTGAAAGCCCCTATTTTATTTTCAACAAAAGAAGATGTAAAAAATAACAAATTCATAACTAAAGTTGAAAAAGAAAATAGATATATTTTAAATGAAGGATTATTTTTTAAAGAAAAATTCAATGATGAATCTTTAATAGATATTAAAGATTTCAATAATTCTAGTATAAAAATAAATAATAAGTTTTTTACAAAGTCTAATTCCATTATAATTTTAGATTCAAAAGAACAAGAAGATATATTAGCATCTTCAATGCTAAAAAGACCAATAGTTTTCTATAAAGATAATATTACAGAAGATGAAAAAAGCTATTTAAAAAATAGTGATTTTAGAAATATATATTTTGAATCAAAAATACCTAACGAATTTCTAGAAAAGGCTTTAAATATAAAAAATAATTTAGAACATGGAGAACTTAAGTTTAATAAACCTAAAGCAGCATTTTTCTTTAGCCATCAAGATGATGTAATACTATTTGCTCATTCAGCAATAATGAATGCAGTAAAAGAGTTGGGACCAGAAAATGTTAAAGTTGTTCTTATAAACAGAGGAAATGGATCTTTTGTTTATAAAAGAATAAAATCAGGAAAATTAAGTCCTAAAATACCATCAACCATGACATTGGAAGAATTCGCAAAGGCAAGAACAAATGAATTTGACAAAGAACTAGATGCCTATGGAATACCTGATGAAAATAGAACATATTTAGACATACCAGATAGTAGTACTAAAGAACATATAGATGAATTAAGAACGGATATAAGAGAGTTTATAAGTGATGGACAGGATTATCAATTCTTTACTTTTAGCTATTTTAAGGAGCCACAAAGTGATCATTCAGCATTAGGCAGAGTATTTAGAGAGCTTTATGATAATCAAGAAATAGATAATGTATATTTTGTAAATAAACCTAAGGCTTATGAGGCATTAGATAAAGATGTTAAGTTTAGTACCAATATAAAGACAGATGAAGATATGCAAACTGTTAGAAATGCAATGAACTCATATGCTGTTTATGAACCAGAAAATGGATTATATGGTATAGGGATAATATCAGTTAGGGATATGTTTGAAACTTTAGAATATAATCTACAAAATGGTGGATATATATATGGAACTATACCAGGACAAAAGGATAGTAATTAACAAGGCATAATCAAATAAATAATAGATCAGTATTCTCGCATATTTGGTCTATTATTTATTTCCATATGACTAATATAAAAAAAAGCTCTAGAATTATTAAAATTCTAGAGCTTTTTTTAATTTACGTCTATATAAACAGCATCTTCTTCTTTAACTACTTTTATATATTCAACATTAGGGTCTTCAGTCCCTTGAACATAAAGACCGGTGTCTTTTAGTTTTTGAACATAATTTATTATTTCTTGTGTAATTTTTTCACCAGGACAAAGTACTGGTATTCCAGGAGGATAAGCCATTAAAAATTCGCCGCTTATCATTCCAACACTATCAGAAATTTTAACAGGTGTATTAACACTATTAAATGCTTCACTTGGTATTTGCATTTGCTCTGGAATTGGTGGTATATCTATAAAATCAGCTTTTTTAGCACCTTTTCCGTAATATTCATCACTTATTTCTCTTAATGCAATAAGTAATCTTTCCATGCCATCTTTTGTATCACCAAAGGAACCTACAATAAGAATATTATATAAGTCTGAAAGCTCCATTTGAATATGATACTTATTTGATAAAATCATATCTAAATCATATCCAGTTATACCTAAATCTCTACAAGTTATAGTTATTTTAGTAGGATCGAAAGCATAAGCACCTGATTTCCCAAGTATTTCTTCGCCAAAACAATAAAAACCAGGAATTTTATTTATTTCTTCACGAACATAATTTGAAAGTTCTATTGTTTTATCTAAAAGTTCTTTTCCTTCCAAAGCAATTTGCTTTCTAGCAGTGTCTAGAGAAGCCATAAGGATATAAGATGGTGATGTTGTATGCATTAAATTTATAACTTGTCTAACTCTTCCAATGTTTATTCTTTTAGAACGAACTTGAAGTAAAGATCCTTGAGTTAAAGCTCCAATAATTTTATGAGTACTTTGGGCGCATATATCAGCACCAGCCTCCATAGCAGACATTGGAAGTTTTTCATTGAAGTTTAGATGAGGTCCATGTGCTTCATCTACTATCAATGGTATATCATATGAATGCACAATATCTGCAATTTTATTTATATCTGTAGCAACACCATAATAGGTTGGATTAATAATTAAAACAGCTTTAGCATCTGGATGTTCTTTTAAAGTACTTTCTACAGTTTCAGGAGAAACACCATGAGCTATACCAAGTCTTTTATCTAGCTCAGGTTGCATATAAACAGGTATTGCACCAGCTAAAATAATTCCTCCAGTTATAGATTTATGTACATTTCTAGGGATTATAATCTTATCTCCAGCACCTACAACAGAAAGTATCATTGCTTGGATAGCCCCAGATGTACCATGTACTGAGAAAAAGCAAGAATCTGAACCATAAGCATCAGCTGCAAGTTCTTGAGCTTTTTTTATAGGACCTGTTGGATGGTGATAACTATCAACAAGTTTAAAAACAGTAACATCAATTTTAAAAGGATTTTCACCCATAAAATCCTTGAATTCTTTATAGGCACCAATGCCTTTTTTATGTCCAGGAACATGGAATGGTAGAGTATCTCTATTAACATATTCCATTAGGGCGTCAAATAGCGGTGTTTCATGTTGATTTAACTTATACAATCTAATCCCCTCTTTCTCTATAAATAAAGCATCTCAATGCTTGTTAAGCGTAGAAATATAATTTTTACAATGAATATATAAAACATGTTTTTGCAAAAACATGTTGTACTGCTACTCAAAATATGGACAAGGATACCCATATTGAGATTATTCCTTATTCAACGTATTCCATTTTGCATAAGCTACTTTGGTTGATACAGCACTTCAAAGGTGTAAATTCCCATCTAGACAACGATACATACCTATAAAATCTTTTTTAATATGATTATTTATAGGCTTGTAGCATTCCATCTCCTTTTTATTTACCAATAAGCATTATCAAGATTCTACTCTATAGTTACAACAGTACTTTCGCTCTGTTAATATTTGTTTTTCGCTTATTCCGTAACCTTTTTCGATGAAAAGATAAAAGTATTTTATAGTCATGATGGACTTTACGTATATTTAATTACTTTTTTCAATAAATTTAGCAACTATTTATTGTTCCTTAATTTAAAACAAATTAATTATAAGATAATAAAATTGTAAATGCAATAGATTTTACTTTAATATAAAATTCCAAATTTATCTTGTGATTTATATAGGATTCCAAGTTTACTTTTAAAATTATCCATTCCAAAACTTGGATACCCTAAATAGTGAGACATGCTCTGAATCACTTGGAACTCAACACTATATTTTGTATAAAAATATTTTAAAGTTATTGAATAAATTTAATCTTGTTTCCCTATAGTCATATATACACATATAAATTTAAAATTTAACTTATACATTAAGACTTTGAATCCAACTAAAAAATAGCAATAACTATTCATTAATATATTGTTTAGGTTAATTTTAAAATTTTTTCTTTATTAGAGTATTAAGATATTAGTTTACAACTTTATATAATATTCATTAATATATATTTTGCAATATATATTATTTTATTAGGTATATTTTAATATTGTATGATATAATTCCCTATAAATGAATTTTAGTTGTATTTATTAATATTTTTATTTCAACATACTATGTTGTATAATATTTAAAAGGAATTGTAAAGTTTTAGATTTAAGTAAATATAATAAAAATATTTTATGAAAATTATATTTTGTATAATATTGTTTTCATATGGTAATATACTTAAATGAAATATTTTTAAATAACAACTTAAATAATGTAGATTTAGATTTTATAATTTAAAAAATCGTATTATTAAACTTAGTTTACAGTAAATTGAGTTTTTAATACATTAATTTAAACATTTAGATTAGGATGGTGAACTATGAATAATATAGAAAGTCATTTTTTAAACAAATTGTCAAAAATTTTATTTTTGGAAATAAAAGAGGGAACTAAATTTAATTCTTATGAATTTAAGGAAAATGTTTATTTACCAGTAAGAAGTGAAGATGTAGTTGGAAAGGCAAAAGATGGAGATGATTTAAAAAACATTCCAGTAACATTATTTTTAGAAGGAATATTTTTTGTTCTAGGCTGTGATAAAAAATTTAAGTTTAATGAAGTATACAAAGAAATAATAAGGGATATAGATGGTAGCGTGAAATTTATTAAAGGTATCATATTTAATAATGTAAAAAATGAAAAATATGAGGATGCATATATATTATTGAAGGGGCTTTTAGAAACAGAAAAAGCAAAAGAAAACTATAATAAAGCGCTATTATTAGTGGATGGATTAAGAAATAAAAATACTAAATATAAAGAAGAAGAACTATTATTGATAGAAGAATGTAAAAAAATAGATGATTTCAGCACGCCATATTTTTATGAAGCAATACTAAAAAAAGAAGATAAAGATTTAGAAGGTGCATTATTTGCTATAAATCAGTATATTTCTTTAGGCGGAGAACAAACAAATGATGTTTTAGAGTTTAAAAATTCCCTTGAAATAATAGGGAAATATGAAGATGGTAAAGAGTTAGTCTATGAAGATCCTAAGGCAGCTTTAGAAATATTGTTACCCTTAATAGACCAATTAGGCAATACAGTAGAAATTTATTATTATGTTGCTATTGCATATAGAGTTTTAGAGAATAATGAAAAAGCTATATATTATTTAAATGAAGCTCAAGCAATAAATAGTGACGATGTAGCTGTAGTTAATGAATTAGGAATAAATCTTGCATGTATCGGTGATTATCAAAATGCAATAAGATATTTTAGAGCAGCATTTGAAGTTACAAAAGAAGTAGATATATGTACTAATTTAATTATGTGTTATTTAAACTTAGGGGACATGGAGCAGGCTAAAGTTCATTTAGAGTTGGCAGAAAAAATTAATCCAGAAGATGAAGTATTAAAGGAAATAAAAAAGTTAAATCTTAATTAATCTTCAAATGTAAAATGTAAAAAAATGTTTTAATTAACAAAGAAAAAATCAAATTTAAATAGAATGGATTTTATATAAATGCTAAAATTATAATGAAAAATGACAATAACAATGGTAAAATGGCATTAAAAGGTTAAAAAAGCAGTTGATTTATTGCAAAAATGTTGTAAAATTATAAAGGGATTTGAACAATTGATATAATAACAGTTTTTTATGAATTTTTATTAATTAAGAATAAGATTATTTATAGAATAAGAATCCTTTAAATAAAATGATATGAATAAAATTTGTATTAAACAATATAAAGGCTTAGGAAGTGAAATTATGAAAAATGACAAAAGAATAATGATATTAGATATTTTGTTCGTAATATTATCATTGTATATAGCCTTAGTTTTAAGATTTGATTTTAATATTACAAAAAACTATCAGTTATTTTTTAAGGTCTCTATAATACCACTTATTATTTTCACATTATTTTTCAATAAAATATTTAAGTTGTATGATAATATATGGAAATATGCATCTATTGATGAATTGTTTTCTATAGTATATTCTGTTAGTTTAACAAATATAGTGTTTGTGATTTATAGCTACTATATAAGTTATACATTTTTAAGAAGTCCATATTATAGATTTCCTATGAATGTTCATATAATTTTTTGGGTGTTAAGTGTTTTAAGCTTAGGCGGTCTTAGATTTATACTAAGATTATTAAGTAATAAAGAAACACCAAAAGGAATTTGTGGAAAAAAAGTTAATACTCTTTTAATTGGCGCAGGTGATGCTGGAGCTTTAATTATAAAAGAGGTAAAAAAACATTCGGATTTGAGCTACAATATAGTTGGAATTATAGATGACAATGAGAATAAAAAAGGAAAGCGTATTAATGGAATAAAAGTATTAGGTGGAAGAAAGTCTATAGTAAAAGCTTGCAATGATTATAAAGTTGAAGAAATAATTTTAGCAATGCCATCAGTAGAATTACATGATAAAAAGGAAATATTAAACATATGCAAAGAAACTAAATGCAAATTAAAAACAGTTCCAGGTGTATATGAACTTATGAATGATAATTTTAGCATGGGACAACTTAGAGATGTAAATATAGAGGATCTTTTAGGCAGAGAACAAATTAAGTTGGATAATGAAAATGTTGATAAGTATATAAAAGACAGAGTAGTATTAGTAACTGGTGGAGGTGGATCCATAGGTTCTGAGTTATGTAGACAAATAGTAAAGTTTAAACCAAGATTATTAGTAATACTTGATATTTATGAAAATAATGCATATGACTTAGAAATGGAGTTGAATAGAAATCATCCACAACAAGAGAAAAAAGTTATTATAGCATCAATTAGAGATATGGAAAGATTAAGAGAAGTATTTAGTAATTATAAACCAGATGTTGTATTTCATGCAGCAGCACATAAGCATGTTCCATTAATGGAAAATAATCCAGCGGAAGCAATAAAAAATAATATTGTAGGAACATATAATCTTATGAAGTGTTGTGATGAGTTTAAGGTAAAAAGAGTTGTTCAAATAAGTACAGATAAGGCAGTAAATCCAACAAACGTTATGGGTGCAACTAAAAGATTTTGTGAACTTATAATTCAAGCGTTTGATAAAATAAGTAAAACTGAATTTGTTGCTGTAAGGTTTGGAAATGTGTTAGGTAGTAACGGATCAGTTATACCATTATTTAAAAAGCAGATAGCAAATGGAGGACCTGTTACAGTTACACATCCTGAGATAACAAGATTTTTTATGACTATACCAGAAGCTGCTCAACTTGTTATACAAGCTGGTGGAATGGCTAAAGGTGGAGAAATATTTGTATTAGATATGGGTAAACCTGTAAAAATGGCTGATTTAGCAAAGGATTTGATAAGCCTTTCAGGCTTTAAGCCAGATATAGATATTAAAATAGAGTATGTAGGATTAAGACCAGGAGAAAAACTATATGAAGAACTTTTAATGGATGAGGTTGCATTAACATCTACAGACCATAAAAAAATATTCATTGAAAAACCTATGGATGTTGATATGAAATTTATAGAAAAGTCTGTTGATGAATTTAGAGAAGTGCAAAAAATAGAAAAAGAAGATATAATATCTTTACTAGAAAAAAAAATCCCAACATATAAAAGAAAACAAAATTAATATAAAATAATTGAAATACGGTATATAAGATTAAATAGTATAGAAAAACATATAACTGATAAAACTAAATCTATAATATTTATTTATAATTTAAATCAGTAAAAATACAATTTATAGATTATATAAGATAATAGTACTAAACATTTGCTTTACCACTATGTCCAGAAATAACTTTCAATTAGTAGCATATGCAACTGATAAGTTAAAAGAGTTTTTTCAAAAGTAGTGCAAAATAGATTAGTCTAACTTGAATTAGGAGGAAGTAAAATGTCAAATAAATTAAAAGAAGAATTATTATTAAAACTAAAAAATAAAACTGCTAAATTAGGGGTAGTTGGCTTAGGTTATGTTGGATTACCATTAGCAGTAGAAAAGGCTAAAGTTGGCTACGAAGTAATCGGTTTTGATGTTCAAGATCAAAAGGTTGCAATGGTAAATGAAGGACGTAACTACATAGGAGATGTAGTTGATGACGATTTAGCTAACTTAGTTAAAGAAGGAAAATTAAAAGCTACAACAGATTTTAGTTTTGTTTCAGAAGTTGATACTGTATGTATAGCTGTACCTACACCATTAGATTTATACAAACAACCAGATTTATCATATGTTGTAAGTTCAACTAAAAGCGTAGCTAAATATTTACATAAAGGAATGTTAGTTGTTCTAGAAAGTACTACATACCCAGGAACTACAGAAGAGGTTATAAAACCTATATTAGAAGAAACTGGATTAAAATGTGGAGAAGATTTCTTCCTAGCATTCTCACCAGAAAGAGTTGATCCAGGTAATAAAGATTTCAATACTAAAAATACTCCAAAAGTTGTTGGAGGATGTACAACTTGTTGTACAGAAGTAGCTGCTCAACTATACAGAAATGTATTAGAAGGAGAGATAATGGAAGTTTCATGTCCGGCAGTTGCAGAGATGGAAAAAATACTTGAAAACACATTTAGAAATATAAATATAGCATTAGCTAATGAAATGGCTATATTATGCAAGAGAATGGGAATAGATGTTTGGGAAGTTATAGATGCAGCAAAAACAAAACCTTATGGTTTCATGGCATTCTATCCAGGTCCAGGATTAGGTGGACACTGTATACCACTAGATCCGTTCTACCTAGAATGGAAAGCAAAGGAATATGATTATCACACTCAATTAATAGAGACTTCAGGAATAATAAATGACTCTATGCCAGAGTTTGTTATTGAAAATGTTATGAATCTATTAAATGGAGATAAAAAAGCACTTAATGGTTCTAAAGTATTAGTTATGGGAGCTGCTTATAAGAAAGATATCGATGATATGAGAGAATCTCCAACACTAAAAGTAATAGAATTATTAGAGAAAAAAGGTGGAAATGTTTTAGTAAATGATCCATATATCCCATCATTTAAACATAAAGGTAAAGAATATGTATCAGTTGAGTGGGAAAAGGAAATAGAAAGTGCAGATATAGTTCTTATAACTACAGACCATACTTGTTATGATTATGAAGCAATAGTTGAAAAAGCTAACTTATTATATGATACTAGAAATGCTACTAAAAATGTTAAAAACAATAGACATAAGATAAACAAACTATAATTAATTATTGCACTTTGTTTGAAATTGAAGCACATAGGGTTATTAACTATGTGCTTTATCTAATAAAAAACGGGGAGAAATTTTATGAATATACTAGTAATATCTCATATGTATCCTAATAATTATAATGAAAATAATGGGATATTTATTCATAAACAAGTTAAAGCATTAAAAAGCTCTAAGGAAAATGTGAATATAAAAGTTATATCACCAATTCCTTATACACCATACATACTTACATTACTTTCAAAGAAATATAAAGGATATTATAGTATACCTAAAAAGACTGTATGGGAAGGGATAGAAGTTTTTTATCCTAGAGTAGTTTTTCTACCTAAAAATTTAAATTTTAGATCTTCAGGTAAAATTTTATATAAAGGAATTAAAAAGATAACATCAAAATTATATAAAGAGTTCAAGTTTGATTTAATACACGCACATGTAGCATTACCAGATGGATATGGAGCTATTATGTTAAATGAACATTTTAATAAGCCTTTATTAACAACAATACACGGTCAAGATATGAATTATACAGTTAATTTAGATGAGGATTTTAAAAATAAAGTGGTTCATGTATTTGAAAAATCAAATAAGGTTATATTTGTAAGTAATAAATTAAAAAGAGAAGCGGAGAATATAACTGGGCAAAAAAATAATTATGCAGTTATACCTAATGGTATAGAGTTAAATGATATTGTATCAAAAAAAAGCAAAAGTATATCCCAGGAATTTCACGGGAAAAGGTATATTTTAGTTGTTGGTAATTTAATAAAAACTAAAGGTATAGATTATGCTATAAAAGCTTTTTCAAATATACATAATGATTATGAAGATTTAAATTTAGTTATTATAGGAAGAGGAATTGAAAGAGAAAATTTAGAGAAGCTAGCTTTTGAAAATGGTGTTGCAGATAAAGTTATCTTTAAAGGTGCATTGCCTCATAATATAGTTATGGAATATATGAAGAATTGTTATATTTTTGTGTTACCTAGTTATAAAGAAGGTTTTGGAGTAGTTTATATAGAGGCTATGGCACATGAAAAGTTAGTAATAGGGTGTAAGGGTGAAGGAATTGAAGATGTAATAGAAAATTTTAAAGATGGTATATTGATGGAACCAAGAAATTTAGAAGACTTAACAAATAAAATGAAATATGTACTAGAAAATGATAGCATAAGAAAAGACATAGAAAGAAATGCTAAAATAAAAGTTGAAACTAAATATACTTGGACTCAAAGTGCTAATAGTTTATATAGTGAATACTTAAGATTGTATCAATAAAAAGTGAATAGGAGCTTAGGTGATGAAAATATGTATACTCACAACTGGTCATAGTCCAACAGACTCTAGAATATTTCATAAGGAAGCGAAATCTCTTTTAAAAAAATATAAGGATATAACCATAGTTGCACCATATGAAAAAGGAATTCACGAAATTGATGGTATAAAAGTAGTAGGTATAACAAAGCCTAAAAATTTAAAAGATAGATTTCTAATTCTAGAGGAATTAATAGATAGGGCCATAGAAGAAAAAGCAGATATATATCATTTTCATGATTTTGAAATTATATATAAAGCAAAAAAAATAAAAAAGAAATTACCTAATTGCAAAATAATTTATGATGTTCATGAGCATTATCCGGATATGGCTAATATGTCAAATAAGATACCAAAGGTGATAAGACCTTTATCTACATTTTTTGTAGATAAGACTGAACTTATTATTTCAAAGGGATTTGACTATATAATTACTGCAGATGAAGCAGTTGAAAAAAGATTTAAGGTAGTAAATAAAAATGTAGAGGTAATCCATAACTTTACACAATTTATTCCTGAAAAGAAATATGATGTAGAAAAAAAATATGATATGATTTATCAGGGAGGAATTACAATCGAAAGAGGAGCATTACAAATTCTTAAGACTGTTAATATAATTAAAAATAAATATAAATATAAAGATATAAAAATGATATTTGTAGGTCCCTTTGGTTATGATAAGTGTGAAGATATTTTAAAAGAATATATTAAGGATAATAACTTAGAAAAAAATGTAGAATTCACAGGAAAAGTAAAACATGCAATGGTAAGAGAATATATGTATAAATCTAAAATAGGATTAGTTACATTATTACCATTACCTAAATACTTTAAAAATATACCTACTAAACAATTTGAATATATGAGTTGTGGTATACCTGTAATCGGAAGTTATATGCCACCTATAAAGGATTATATTACTGCATACAATTCAGGATTAGTAGTTAATCCAGAGGATGAAAATGAACTAGCAGAAAACGTTATTCGTCTTTTGCAAGATGATAAATTAAGAGACGAAATGGGTAATAACGGTATATATTCTATAAAAGAAAAGTTTAATTGGAAAAAAGAAGAAGAAAAATTATGGAAAATATATGAAGAACTTTGTAATAGAGAAGCGTAGGAGGGAATTATTATGAAAAAATTTAAATTTGCGGTTATAGGTTGTGGAAGAATATCTTACAAGGGCGTAGAAGCTATAATAAATAATAAAGAAGAGGCTGTTTTAGTAGCCACTTGTGATGTAGCAGAAGAAAAAGCTATCGCTAAAAAAGATGAATATATAAAAAATATGAATTGTGAATGTGATGTTAAAGTATATACGGATTATAAAAAAATGATTGAAGATATGGGAATTGATATAGTATACATTGCTACTGAAAGTGGATATCATCCAGAGATAGCAATATATTGCATGAATAAGGGAATAAACGCTATAGTTGAAAAACCAATGGCTTTATCTGTAAAAGATGCTAATGAAATGATAGCTGTTGCTAAAAATAATAATGTTACTCTATCTATATCTCATCAAAATAGATTTAATGCACCAATACAAAAATTAAGAAGTGCAATAGAAGCAGATAGATTTGGTAGACTTGTAAATGGTACAGCAAGAATACTTTGGAATAGAAATATGGGATACTATGAGCAAGCACCATGGAGAGGAACTTGGGCTCAAGATGGTGGTACATTAATGAATCAATGCATACATAATATAGATCTTCTTCAATGGATGTTAGGTGGAGAAGTAGATACAGTATATGCTCAATGTGACACATTCTTAAGAGATATAGAGGCAGAAGATTTTGGAGCTATAGTAATAAGATTTAAAAATGGAGCTATAGGAATTGTTGAAGGTAGTGCATGTGTATTCCCTAAAAATTTAGAAGAAACTTTAAGTATTTTTGGAGAAAAAGCAGCAGTATGCATAGGTGGAATGGCTGTTAATAAAATTGAAACTTGGAGATTTGAAGACGAATTAGAAAAAGAAGAAGATGTAATAAAAGAAGCATCAGGTGAAGTTGACAATGTTTATGGTGCTGGACATACAGCATTATTTAAAGATGTTATAGATGCTATAAATAATGGAACAGAGCCATTAGTTAGTGGAGAACAAGGAAAAAAAGCTATGGAAATAATCCTTGCAGCTTACAAATCAAGATTAACAGGAATGCCAGTTAAGTTCCCAATGGAAAACTTCGCATCAATTGAAATGAAAGATATAAAAAAATTAAAAAACTAATTTTTTAAGTAGAAAGTGAGAACGATGATGAATTATATTTCAGATAAAAGTAAAATCGGACAAAATGTAAAAATAGGAAGATTTGCTGTTATAGAAGATGATGTAGTTATAGGTGATAATTGTATTATAGGACACAATGTAGTTATTCATAGTGGAACTGTTATAGGTGAAAGTGTAAGAATAGATGATAATACAATTATTGGCAAGTTGCCTATGAGAGGTGTAAATAGCATATTTAAAGATGAAGAAAAATTAGAACCAGCTAAAATCTCACATGAATGTTTGATAGGTGCATCTGTTATAATTTATGCTGGATGTACTATCGGAAGTAAAACTCTTATAGCTGATATGGCAACAATAAGAGAAAATGTAACTGTAGGAGATAAGAACATAATAGGTAGAGGTACTACTATTGAAAACTTCTGCAAAGTAGGGAATAACTGCAAAATACAAACAAATGTGTATTTAACAGCATATTCAGAAGTTGAAGATAATGTATTCATCGCACCATGTGTTGCAACATCAAATGATAATTATGCAGCCCGTTCTAAAGAAAGATTTGGAAAGTTTAAGGGAATAACAGTAAAAAAAGGTGGTAGAATTGGAGCAGGAGCTGTAATTTTACCAGGAAAAATAGTTGAAGAGGATGCGTTAGTAGCAGCAGGAAGTGTTTTAACTAAAGACGCCCCAAAGGAAAAAATAGTATTAGGAAATCCAGCAAAAGTATTTAGAAAAGTTCCAGAAGACCAACTTTTAAAAAATCAATAATAACTTAAAAAAAGTTAGTTTTATATTTAGTATGATAATATGAAAGAATAAGGGGTGTGTATATGACTAAGTTATGTATATTAGCAGATGCTGATAGCATTCACACACAAAAATGGTTAGATTATTTTTCAGGGTTAAATTATGATATACATTTAATAAGCATGAGGGAAAGTGACTATAAATATAGTGGAAACGTAAAAACCTATGTTTTAAAGCCCATGTATAAGAATAAAAGTAGTTACATTTTCTTAGCGCATAAGGTTAAAAAACTTGTAAAAAAGATAAATCCAGACATACTACATAGTTATTATGCATCTAGTTACGGTTTTTTTGGAGCTGTAAGTGGTGTTAGACCGTTTGTAGTTTCAGTTTGGGGAAGTGACGTATATCTTTTCCCAAAATCGAATGGTATATATAAAAAAATACTGAATTACGTATTTAATAAAGCAGATGTATTATGTTCCACAAGTTATGACATGGCAAAAGAAATAAAAAGCTATAATAGTGAAAAAGAAATTGTAATTACACCTTTTGGGGTGGATGTTAATTTATTTAGTAAGACATCAGAGATTTTTGAAAAAGAAAGTATGACTATAGGTATAGCAAAAAGTCTTGAAAAAATTTATAGCATAGATACTTTAATAAAGGCTCTAAGAATGGTTATTGATAGAACAAAAGATACCAATATAAAATTAAAAATTATTGGTGATGGTAGTGAACGAAAAAACCTTATAAATCTTACTGAACAATTAAATTTAAATGAAAATGTTGAATTTGTTGGAAGAGTTAAAAATACAGAAGTTCCGCAATATATAAATAAAGTTGATGTGATGTGTTTATGCTCATTAAGTGAAAGCTTTGGAGTATCTGCAATTGAGGCATCAGCGTGTGAAAGACCTGTAATAGCTTCAAATTGTGGTGGATTAAAAGAAGTTATAAAAGATAATGAAACAGGACTTTTATTTGAACCACAAAATGAAAATGAATTAGCTGATAAAATTGAATATTTATATAAGAATAGATGTGTGGCTAAGGAAATGGGAAAAGAAGGTAGAAGAGTAGTGTTAGATGTGTATGATTGGGAAGAAAATGTTAAAACAATGTCAGATTTATATGAAAGATTATAATTTGGAGGTATTTGAATTTGAGTTATGCAAAAAATATAGCTAGTAACTTTATCACACAAATAATGATAATGGGTTTTTCATTTATTACTAACTTGTTAATAACAAGACAATTAGGTCCAAGTGGAAAAGGTGATTTGGCATATTTAACTTTAATTATATCAACCATATCAGAATATGGTCATTTAGGAATAACATATTCGTTACCTTATTTCTATAAGAAAAGTAAAAGTTCGACACAGGATATATTTAATACTAACATTCTAACAATAATTGCCATATCTTTAATAATTACAATGATTATTATTGGATGGAAAATAGGTGGAAATTTAAATTATAATTGGCTAATAATAGGAATAATGATAGTTACTATTATTGGATCATTATTTGCAAATTTATTTACATCTTATTATGTTGCTGATGAAAAAATATACATGGCAAATAATATAAATTTAAAAAATAATTTTATGAAGACAGTAGTATTACTTATTTTAGTATTCACAGGATGGTTGAACTTAGTATCTTATTTAGGCGTGCAACTTATATTTATATTAATAACAATACCTTTATTATTTAGAAATGTAAGAGCATATAAGTTAAATTTAAGTTCTTATGATAAAAAATTATTAATAGAGCAGCTTAAATTTGGTGGAATGATATATTTAGGAAACTTATTTGTTTTCTTAAATTATAAGCTAGATCAATTTTTAGTTCGTGATATGTTAGGACAAGTACAATTAGGAATATACAGCGTATCTGTTACTTTAGCAGAGATGTTATTTTTAATTCCCTCTAGCGTAGGAACTGCTATAACTGGAAGACTATATAATATTTCAGATGATGCACATGAGCAAAGAAAAATTACTACTGCACTTACAGTTAAGTATGTTTTCTATGTTACTCTAATCTTTTCTATAGGAGCAATACTATTTAGTCCATTAATTATTTGGCTTTATGGAGAGGAGTATGCATCATCTCAACTTCCCACTCAAATATTATTTGTAGGTATAGCATTTGCTTCTATTGGAAAAGTGTCCGGAGGATATTTTCAAAGCATAGGAAAACCATATATACATACGATTATTGCATTTTCAGTATTTATGATTAATTTTGCCTTTAATTTAATATTAATTCCTAAATGGGGTATTAATGGGGCTGCAATAGCATCTACCATATCATACACAGTATATGGTTTTATATATTTGGGAATGTATATATTTAAAGAAAAAATTTCGGCTAAGCATTTATTAGGAATTAGTGAAATTGATAAAGGTATAAAAGATAGAGTAGTAAAATCAATAAAAGCAAGGCTAGCTAAGAGGTGATTAAATGAAAAAAGCGGATTTAAAATTATCTAAGGATAAAATAGTAAAGTATAAATTTTCTATAGCCATTGTAAGTATTGTAATTTTAAGTTTAATAATTACTTTAATGATGACATGGAGAAAATTTGACCCCAATTCATTTAAAATAGAATTTCCAGATAAGAAATTAGAAAAAGCGATTAAAGATGAATTAGGAATTAGATGGAGAAGTTTATATATTGAAGATACTAACCGTGTATCAGTTTTAAATTTAGCAGATTATGAAATAACAGATTTAACTGGTATAGAGAATTTTAAAAATTTAAAAGAGATAAATTTAAATAAGAATAAAATAGAAAATTTGGAACCATTAACAAAATTGCATAAACTTAATACATTAAAGTTTGATGATAATAAAATATACGATATAAGTCCTTTAGGGAATGTTAAATCATTGATGAATTTAAGTTTAACTAATAATTATATTACAGATATTAGTTCATTAGCATCTTTAAATAATTTAGTTGAATTAGATTTAGCTAAAAATAATGTATCAGATGTGACATCTTTATCTAATCTTCAAAGTTTACAAAGATTGAATTTAACTTTAAATAGAATAAATTCGATAGAATCTCTAACGGAGTTAAAAGAATTAAGATTTTTAGATATTACATCTAATTATATAAATGATGTAAATTCTATAAATAAAATAACATCATTAGAAGAATTGAAGATGAATAATGATGGAATTTCTAACATACCTGATTTATCACCACTAACAAATTTAGAAGTTTTACAATTATCAAATAATAAGTTAACTAACATAGATTTTGTAAAAAATAATAAGAATCTTAGAGAATTAAACATATCATATAATGACATTAGTGATATTAGTCAACTTGCTAGTTTAGAAAATATAGAGATACTAAACATAAGGCTAACTAAAGTTAAGGATATAAGTGTATGCTCAAATATGAAGCAGCTTAATGAAATCTATTTAGATAAACATATAAATAGAGAGCCTATAAAACATTTAGTTAATAATTTTAGTCAAGCAGATGATGAAACAAAACTATATCTACTAGAGGAAAGGTATAAGTAATATGGATATTATATTTTTCAAGTTAATATTAATATTTTCAGGATTAGCACTTTCTGCTTATTTATTTTATAAGGCATCAGGTACGTTAATGCCTAATAAATTAAATTTAATTTCATATACCTTTTATCTTATTATTTTACAATCATATATAGGGGTTAGTTTAGCATATTTAGGTGATAGAAAGCACTATATGATTGGATATATTATAGAAGATAAAAATATAGATAAAACTTTCTATTTATTATTGTTTACCATTATAGTAATGCCATTAACTATATTATTAATTGAAAAAATATTTAATGTTGATGCTAAAAGAGACTATGATATATATTTAAAAAAAGAAGTTGAGACAAGTAATGAAAAAAATGTATTTTTAATTACAGCAGCTGTATCAGCATTTTGCATAATGGTAATGACATATATGTTTGTTAGAATTGGTTATATACCAATCTTTAAACTAATATTTAAAGATCCTAATTTGGATTTAGCTTTAGAAAGAATTAGAATATCAAACATAACATCATATGTAGCAAATATTTTTGTATTAACATTCATACCAATGTTATCATATTTAGCATTTACATTTTGTATGAATGTTAAAGATAAAAAGTGGAAAATATTATTTTCTATATTATTCATAAGTTCGATTTTAATAAAAACTTACAATTTTGCTAAGGCACCAGTGGTATTTTACTTATTTGTATTTATAATTATATACATATATGTAAAAGGAGAAATAAAATTAAAATTATTTATTCCATTAGTTGCATTTTTAGGAGCAATTATATTTGCTATGTATGCTTTAAATGGAAGGTTAAATCATATATTTAGTATCTATGAAGGGCCACTTGGAAGAACTATATATACTCAAGCAGTTACTCTAATATTCCATATAGATTTATTTACTTCAGGACTGCCGTTACTGATGGGACGTAGTTTTTCGCCTACAATATTGTCATTGGTAGGTATAGGGCAAAGTCATATAAGGTCTGCTAGAGTTGTTATGACTTATTATGGGAGTAGAAATGTATATAAAGGTATAGCTGGAGTTATGAATGCTATGTTTATTGGAGAAGCTTTTGCTAATTTTGGTGTAAAAGGTGTGGTATTTGCAGCAATATACATGGGTATACTGTTTGGAGGTATATTTATAATATTCTTAAAATGCAAAAAAGATCCTATAAATATAACTTTATTTGCAGTTTTAACATCAAATTTTGCAATAACAAGTCAAGCAGGATTCTGTGATTTTATGTATAGTTCTAGTACTATTAGTATAATAGCACTTTTGATGTTTATAAAATACTCTACGTTCATATTTGAAAAGTTAAATATAAAGTCATTAAAAAGAAACTAGTAAATATAGATAAGCATACATAATTAATATTTTAAAATTATGATTTGCTTATCTTATATTATTAATAAAAAAGTTTATTTTGGAGGAAAATATGCAAAAAAAATGTATAGTTCATTTACCATTTTACATAAATACAGAGCATCCATCAGGATCGCAAATAAGACCAGTTAAAATAATTAATGCATTTAAAGAAATAGGATATGATGTAGAAATTATAAGTGGATATGGTAAAGAGAGAAAGACAAAAATAAGTATTGTTAAAAATAATATAAAAAATGGAATGAAATATGATTTTGTTTATAGTGAGAGTTCTACAGAACCAACACTATTGACAGAACAACACCATCTACCAGTATATCCAACTTTAGATTTTGAATTTTTAAAGTTTTGTAAAAAGAATAATCTTAAGGTAGGACTATTTTATAGAGATATATATTGGAAATTTCCTATATATAAAGAAAGTGTTGGATTGTTGAAAAGAACATTTGCAAGCTTTTTTTATAAATACGATTTAAAAAAATATAATAATATATTAGATATTTTATATTTACCTTCAATGGAAATGAAAAAATACATATATGAGATTAAGAATTTAAATGTAAAAGAATTGCCTCCAGCAATAGATTTAAAGAAAGATATAAATGTAAAGAACTCTATTGAAGATAATAGGCTAACTATATTTTATGTAGGTGGAATAACAGGGTTATACGATTTAGAAAAGCTTTTCTTAGCTGTATCTAAATGTAAAAATGTAAAACTTATAGTATGTTGTAGGGAAAATGAATGGAAAAAATCAAAGGATAAATATGAACAATATTTAACTGGAAATATAGAAATTATTCATAAATCAGGTAATGAGTTGGAATCCTATTATAAAAAAAGTGATATTGCAAGTCTATTTTTTGAACCATCTGAATATAGAAGTTTTGCAATGCCTTTAAAACTTTTTGAATATATGCAATATGAAAAACCAATAATAGCAACTAATGGAACCGCTACGGCTAAATTTGTAGAAAAGTATGATATTGGATGGAATATAGATTATAATGTTGAAGATTTAATTGAATTACTTAATAATATAGGTAATAATAATATTGAAATATCTAATAAAGTTAAGAATATATCAAATATATTAGAAGATAACACATGGAAAGCAAGAGCATTGCAAGTATCTAGAGATTTACAATAATTAAGAGGTGAGATAAATTATGAAAATAGTAACTGTAGTTGGAGCTAGACCACAATTTATAAAGGCTGCAGCAGTATCCAATATATTAAGAAAAAAACATACTGAAATTTTAATACATACAGGACAACATTATGATACAAATATGTCAGAAATATTTTTTGAGGAATTAAATATTCCTAAACCTAATTATAACCTTTCAGTAGGTTCAGGCGGACATGGTAAACAAACTGGAGAAATGATGGAGAAACTAGAGGAAATTTATAAAAAAGAGAAACCAGATTGTGTTTTAGTATATGGCGATACTAATTCTACATTAGCAGGTGCATTAGTTGCTAGTAAAATGTTAATACCAGTAGCTCATGTAGAAGCCGGACTTAGAAGTTTTAATAAAAATATGCCAGAGGAACAAAATAGAATTCTTACAGATCATATTTCTAAATTTTTATTTATTCCAACTGAAAGTGCAAAGTTAAATTTAAAAAATGAAGGTATAAATAATGGTGTTCATAATGTTGGAGATGTTATGTTCGATGCTGTATTACATTTCAAGACTATAGCAGAAGAAAAAAGTAAAATAATAAGTGAATTAGGATTAGAAAAAAATGAATATATATTGACAACTATACATAGAGCTGAAAATACTAATTCTATAGATAGATTAAGAAATATAATAGAAGCATTAAATGAAAGTAAAGAAAATATAGTCCTACCATTACATCCTAGAACAAAAAAGTATATGGATGATTATGGATTAAAGTTTAATGAAAATATAAAAATAATAAATCCAATAGGATATTTAGATATGCTTTCACTTGAAGCTAATAGTAAAAAGATAGTTACTGATAGTGGTGGAGTTCAAAAAGAAGCGTTTTTTATGAGTAAACCATGTATCACTATGAGGGATGAAACTGAATGGATTGAAACTGTTGAAAATGGATGGAATATAATAGTTGGAACAGATAAAGAAAAAATATTAGACGCTATCAAAAACTTTATTCCTAAAAAAGAAAAAGAAGATATTTTTGGAGACGGAAAAGCAGGTCAAAAGATAAATGATTTATTAGAAGTTAGTATCCATTAATAAAGGAGAGTTTACATGAATTATAGATATACCGTTTCAGTAGTCATTCCTTGTAGAAATGAAAAAAACTACATAAAAGAATGTTTAGATTCTTTTGTGAATCAGACATATCCTAAAGATTTATATGAAGTTTTAGTTTGCGATGGAATGTCTGATGATGGTACGAGAGATTTAATTAAAGAATATGAAGATAAATACGATAATATACATTTAGTTGATAACAAAGGATTAACAGCTCCTAAAGCTATGAATGAAGGAATACGATATAGTAAGGCTGATAGTATAATAATATTTGGAGCTCATGCGTATGCTGATGAAAAATTTGTAGAAAATAATATGAATTTATTATTTAATAATAAAGAGGTAGGTTGTGTAGGTGGTCCCATAGAAACTATTAGTGAAAATGATAAAGGAACAGCTATTGCCTTGGCAATGAGTTCACCGTTTGGTGTAGGAAATGCATTATTTAGATATGCAAAAGAGGAAATGTTTGTAGATACAGTGGCCTTTGGTGCATATAAAAGAGAAGTTTTAGAAGATATAGGTTATTTTGATGATGAATTAGTTAGAAATCAAGATGATGAGATTAACTTTAGAGTTACTAAAGGTGGATATAAGATATTACTATCTCCAACAATTAAATCCACATATTATAGTAGAGGATCCTTTAAAAAACTTTGGAGACAATATTTTCAATATGGTTTTTGGAAAGTTAGAGTAATGCAAAAGCATGGAGGTACACCATCTATAAGACATCTAGTACCAATGGCATTTGTTTTGGGAAATATAGGTGCAGCTATATTAAGTTTATTTTTAAAACCTATATTCTATATTTGGATGTTAGTTTTAGCTTTATACTTAATAGGAGATTTAATATCTTCATTTAAGATAACCAAAGGGAAAAGAAAGCTTTTAAAATACATTCCCATAGTTTTTCCTATATTACATTTTAGTTATGGTATAGGATTTCTAGATGGATTAGTAAATTTTTATGTATTAAAGTCAAATAAAAGGATAAATAAAAATACTAAGACTTCAAGATAGATTAATTAGAAAAGAGTACTTACAATAGAGCATATTAGTGAAAGTATAAATTATAAATTTTAAGGGCCCTTCCTTTAGGTATGGGCACTTTAAATGTTAAAAAGAGTTGGTGATAATATGAATAAAACATCTAAATTATTATATTATTTAATTTGCATATATGTATTAATTTTGCCTATAATAAATGATAAGCTAGGGCTTATAGGTAAAATTCCAGATATTATATTGATGTCAATTATTTTTATTTATGCTATATGTTCATTAATAAATAAAAATAATAGAAAAAAACTTTATTTAAATTTAAACAATTTTATAACCTCATTTTTAGGTATTAGTATAATTGTACTAGCTATAGTTATGGCTTTTTCAACAATATATTCTGCAGAAAAAGGATTAGCATTAAAAGAAACATTTAGATTTGTAACATATATAGCTTTAGTATTTATAGTAAAATATGAAGTAAAAGAAAAGAAAAGTATAGAAAACATAATAAAGTGTTTTGTATGTACAACAGCAATTTTATGTGTATATGGAGGTATACAGTATTTTACCAAGATTGGATTAGATCCAATATTTATATCTTCAGAAGGAACACGTATTACATCGACTATGGAAAATCCAAATGGATTAGGAGCATATTTAGTTTTAAGTTTCTTTCCTATATTTATGTTGATTTTTAATGAAAATAATAAAAAAAGTAAAAGTTTTTACATTATAACATCATTATTAATAGTTATAAATATATTTTTAACTTATTCAAGAAATGCTACTGTTGGATTCATCATAGGACTTTTAGTTTTAGCATTTTTATATAATTATAAATTTTTATCTGTTTTTATAATATTTGTACCAATAATTTTATTTGATAAATCTTTAATAAATAGATTTTCCAACATTAAAATATCTGTGTTAAATGACCCACGAATAAAGCTGTGGAAGGTAGCAGGAAAAATGATAAAAGAAAATCCCATATTAGGAATAGGAAATGGTAATTATGTAGCTCTATATGATCAATATATTGAAAAATATCCAGAACTAAGATACAAAGATTACCATAGATTTAGTAGTCACAACTCATATCTAAAAGTTCAAAGTGAACTAGGGATATTAGGAATAATTTCATTTGTTCTTGTTATTGTAAGTTCTATTAGAAGTGTAGTTAGAGTTTATAAGAATTCTCATAATAAAATGTATAAATTATTTTTCATGGGAGTTATGGCATCTATTATAGCTTTTTTAGCTATGAACTTTTTAGATAATCTATTTTTTTCACCACAGACAACTACTTATTTTTGGTTGTTTATAGCATTATCAGAAAGTATTTTGTTTAATGATTTGAAAATATATAATTAATTTCATAATCTTATAGAATTATAAAATTAAAATATGGCAAGTATTAAAATAAAGAATAAATGTTTATAAATAGATGATGTGGAGGGATACAATGGACGCAAATGACATAAAAATAGACGCTTATAGTGAAATTAGAGGGAAAGCTATACAGTTTGGGATAAAAAGAATTTCAGATATAATATTATCAATTATAGGTATATTAATATTATCTCCAATATTTATAATATTGTGGGCATGGATAAAATTAGATTCAAAAGGACCAGCACTTTTCAAACAAGTGAGAGTAGGTAAGGATGGTAAAAATTTCACCATATTGAAATTTAGAACTATGGTAGTTTCAGCAGAATCAAAAAGAGAATTAGAAATAGATCCTGAAAATATGGATAATTTTGTTTTTCAAAGCAAAAGTGATAATAGAGTTACTAAGAGTGGAAAATTTCTAAGAAAAACTAGCTTAGATGAAATACCACAATTATTTAATGTTCTTAAAGGAGATATGAGTCTAATTGGTCCTAGACCAGAGATACCTGATGTTGTAAAATATTATCCAGAAAGCTATTATCAAAGATTATTAGTATTACCAGGGATAACAGGACTTGCACAAGTAAATGGAAGAGGAGAAATAGAACTTGGCAAAACTGTTTATTATGATTTAACGTACATAAAGAAGTTTTCTTTATTATTAGATATAAAAATATTATTCCAAACAGTTGTAAAAGTGTTTAAAAGTGAAGGGGCATTTTAAATGGGAATAAAATTATTAGATTATGATATTTTTTCAGGAACAAAAGAAGAGCTTATTAAAGAAGTTTTTTCAAAAGAAAAAATAAATATTGTATCTGGAAATCCTGAAATATTAAATCTAGGATTAAATAATAAAAAATTATTTGATTTTTTTACATCAGATAAATCAATAATAATTCCAGATGGAATTGGAACTATTATAGCATCAAAAATAGTAAAAAACCCTATACAAGAGAAATTGGCTGGAATTGAAATAATGGATGAAATAATTAAAGTTTGCAATAGTGAAAATAAAGGTATATATCTATTAGGTGCAAGTGAAGAAGTTTTAGAAGAATGTAAGAAAGAATTAAAAGAAAAATATAAAAATTTAAATATAGTTGGAAGTCATAACGGATATTTTGAGATGAGCAACTGTACACATATTACGAAAGAAATAGAAGAAAAAAAACCATATGCTATATTTGTAGCAATGGGTGCACCAAGACAAGAAGAATTTATTATAAAGAACATGGAAAGTTTACCATGTAGTATATATATGGGTGTCGGTGGAAGTTTTGATGTAATTTCAGGAAAAATTAGTAGAGCGCCTAAATGGATGATAGATTGTGGGTTAGAATGGCTTTATAGAACATTAAAAAATCCTTCAAGAATAAAAAGGTTAGGTGTTATACCTAAGTTTTTAATCACTACCATGAAAAATAGGTAGAATAGGGAGCATATTATGCTCTTTTTTTATAAAAGAATATAATATAGGGTTCCAAGTTGACTTTTAAAATTATCCATTCCAAAACTTGGATACCTAAAATAGTGAGACATGCTCCGAATCACTTAAAATTCAACACTACATTTTGTATGAAAATATTTTAAAGTTATTGAATAAATTTAAATTCGAGCTTGTTTCTCTATATAATTTGATATTGTAACTTATTTTTAAAGTATAGATTATTATTTTAAAGTATTATATAATAGACTGATTAAATTAAAAATATAGATTGCTTTTTATTTCTCTTTAAACTTTTTAGGAGGGGATTAAAATTAAGGTTTTACATATTATATCGGGAAATGATAATGGCGGAGGAGCCAGTCATGTATTAAGTTTATGTAGCAAGGATAATAAATATTTTGAAAATGTTTTAGGTTGTGTAGGCGAAGGATATTTGTCTAACAAAGTAAAAAATACAAATATAAATTATAAAACTTTTCAGAAGAAGGTTTTAAATAATGAAATAGTAAAATATGTAGATGAAAATGATATAGATATTGTTAACTTTCATGGAGCATCACCATTTTTGATACATTTTTTTATAAAAAATAAAATAAAATGTAAAACTGTAGCAACAGTTCACAGTGATTATAGATATGATTTTTTAAATAATAAACTTAAGTATTATTTATATACACCATTAAGTTCATTAGGGTTAAAAAGTTTTGATAATTATATTACAGTTTCGGAGAATTTACTAAGATTGCTAGAAAAAAAGCAGTTTGAAGGAAAGAAAGCAGTAGTTAATAATGGTATAAGAATTAATAAATTTATTGAAAAAGAATCATCAGATCAATTAAAAAATAAATTTAAAATAAATGATGATGATTTTATTTTTGGAGTTATTGCAAGATTTCATCCTATAAAAAATCATGAAAATATAATTAAAGCATTTGCTAAATTTAATAATGATAATAAAAGTTCTAAGTTGCTTTTATTAGGAGATGGAGAATCAAAAGACAGAATAAAAGAACTTATAGTAGAGTTGAACTTGGAGAAAGAAGTTATTTTAGGCGGCTTTGTTGAAAATGTAGGAGATTATTTAAAAATATGTGATTGTACAATTATAGCATCTTACAGTGAAGGTGGTGCTCCACCACTAGCAATGCTTGAATCAGCGGCTATGGAAATTCCAGTCATAACCACAAAAGTTGGAGACTTGGAAAATATAATAAATTTTAATAATGGAATATTGATAAAGTCACAAAGTGAAAAAGATATTTATATAAGCATGTTGGAGGCTTATGATAAAGGTGATAATTTAAAAGTTTTAGGCCATAATATTAAAAATTTAGTATTAAAAGAATTTACAATGAGTAGATTTTGGCAAAAGTATCATAATTTTTATAAAGAAATTTTGAAGGACAAACACTAGATGATTATCTAGTGTTTTTTATATAGTGATTTTAATGAAATTGTGAAAATATTTTTTAAAATAAGAATAATTTACATATGGTTGACTAGTCAACTATACTGTGATATATTTTAAAAATAATTAATAAAGCAATTATAGGGGGATGAAATCTATAACTTAAATTTATACATCAAATTTTTGTTATCAGTTGAGAAAAATAACCACAACTGTTCACTATTCACTCTTAACTTTTAACTAAAATAATCTGTTAGTTATTGAAAAAATATTAATTTGAGTTTTCTCATTTGATAAATGAATAAGTTTAAGATTTAATTTGGAACCCTATATAGGGTTCCAAGTTGACTTTTAAAATTATCCATTCCAAAACTTGGATACCTAAAATAGTGAGACATGCTCAGAATCACTTAGAATTTAACACTGCATCTTGTATGAAAATATTTTAAGGTTATTGAATAAATTTAAGT